>PWXP01000574.1 GCA_003561895.1 Planctomycetaceae bacterium
TCGGGCTTGGCGCGCCGGAAGGCGCCGTGGTGCTGTTCGACGGGAACGACGTCGACAAGTGGCGCGACGGGGCGACCATCACCGACGACGGCTTGCTCGAGCAGGGCGCCCGGACCGCCGAACAGTACGGCGACATCTTCGTGCACGTCGAGTACATGCTGCCGTTCTGGGACCACAGCCGCCGGGCCAACAGCGGCGTCTACATCCAGGACCGCTACGAAGTGCAGATTCTCGATTCGTTCGGGCACGGCCGGGGCCGCGGGGAGGACGGCTCACTGTACCGGGAGCGGGCCCCGGACGTGAACGTCACCCTGCCGCCGTATCACTGGCAGACGTTCGACATCCTGTTCCGCGCGCCCCGGTTCGACGACGACGGGAACAAGACCGAAAACGTCCGCATCAGCGTTATCCACAACGGCGTGCTCATCCACGACGACGTGGAGCTGGAAGGCGGCACGGGCCGGGGTGGCAGGCGAGAAGAGGTGCCCCGCGAGCATTTGTATCTCCAACAGCATCGGGGGCCCGGCCTCTTCCGCAACGTGTGGCTGATCGAGGACCCCGACGACTGGCCGGAGGCAATCCGCGAACGGGTGTTCGAGTGAGGCGCCGCCGAAGACTCTTGCACAAATTCTCGGTTCCTGAGCGCGCGTTATGGCTACGGTAAGCATTCCTCTGCTGCTTCAAGACGTTACCGGCGAGGCCCGCGAGGCGACGGTCGACGGCGCCACGATCGGCGAGTTGGTCGATGCGTTGGACAGCCGGTTTCCCGGCCTGAAAGGGCAGATTGCGCGGGACGGGAAGCCCCTGACAACCATCACGTTCACGGTGGACGGCCGGATTGCCTCCTGGGGGTTAGCAACTCCGGTGTCGCCCGACGCCCGCGTGGCTATTCTCCCTACTTTTGGTGGGGGCTAGCCTTCTTGTGCGGCGGCGCCCGATCCGAGCGACTGCCAATTTGGCATATTCGCAGGGCCCGCCCCGGTGGCGTGCGGGTGAGTCTTTCTTTGCGGCGCGACCCTAAGATTCTGCCCTGCCTAGAGTTACCGCTTAGTTTGGCCGCGTGGCACGCCGGTTGCACTTCCAGGGTGGAAAATTCGTTCTTGGCTGCCAATAGCGGTCGTGGTACGCCGGTAATTCGCCAGCGATTGCACATAAGGAGGTATCCGCTGTGACAAAACAGATGGTCTTTGAAGACGATGCCCGTCACCAGATCGCCGCAGGCGTGAGCAAACTGGCTCGCGCGGTGATCACCACCCTGGGGCCCCGGGGTCGCAACGCCGTTCTGGACAAAGGTTGGGGGGCGCCGAAGGTCACCAAAGACGGGGTTACGGTGGCCGAGGACGTCCAGTTGGACGACCCCTACGAAAACCTGGGCGCGCAGCTTGTCAAGGAGGCCGCGTCGAAGACAAACGACGTGGCCGGCGACGGCACCACCACGGCAACGCTCCTGACCGAGGCCATTTACAAGGACGGGCTCCGCATGATTGCCGCGGGAGCCGACCCCATGTCGCTGTACCGCGGCGTGGCCAAGGCGACCGAGGCGGTGGTCGGGGCGATTGGGAAGATGGCCTCGCCGGTCGATCCGACTAGTCGCAAGGAAATCAGTCAGATCGCCACCATCGCCGGCAACAACGACCCGACCATCGGCAACGTGCTCGCCGACGCCTTCCTGAAGGTGGGCAAGGACGGGGTGATCACCGTCGAGGAGGGGCGGCAGGCGGAGACGACGGTCGAGGGGGTCGAGGGCATGCAGTTCGACCGCGGCTTTCTTTCGCCCCACTTCGTCACCGATCAGGAAAACCAGATTTGCGAACTCGAACGGTGCCTGGTGTTGATCCACGAGGAGAAGATCACCAGTGCGAAGAATCTCGTGCCCCTGCTGGAGGCAGTGAGCAAGGCAGGCAAGCCGCTGCTGGTCATCGCCGAGGATATTGAAGGCGAAGCCCTGGCCACCCTGGTGGTGAACAAGATGCGGGGCATTCTCCAGTGCTGCGCGGTGAAGGCGCCAGGCTACGGCGACCGCCGCAAGGCCATGTTGGGCGACCTCGCCACGCTCACCGGGGCTCAGGCCCTCTTGAAGGACCTTGGCGTCCAGCTCGATTCAGTGCAGCTTTCCGACCTGGGCACGGCCAAGAAGGTGATCATCACGGCCGACGATACGACCATGGTCGGTGGCGGCGGCGAGAAGAAGGCCATCGACGGCCGTGCCGAGCAGATTCGCAAGGAAATTGAGACCACAACCAGCGATTACGACCGCGAGAAGCTCCAGGAGCGACTGGCGAAACTGGCCGGCGGCGTGGCCCAGATCAACGTGGGCGCAGCGACGGAAACCGAAATGAAGGAGCGCAAGGCCCTCATCGAAGACGCCCGGGCCGCCACCCAAGCGGCCCTGCAAGAGGGTATTGTGCCCGGCGGCGGCGTAGCCCTGCTGCGCAGCGTGAAGGCGCTGGACAAGCTGGGGCTCGAAGGCGACGAAGCCCTGGGCGCGAAGATCGTGCTCGACGTGCTCGATTCACCGATGCGGGCGATTGCGGAGAACGCCGGCCAGGACGGCGCGGTGGTGGTCAACCGGGTGCGCCGCATGAAGGGAAAGGCGGACGGTTACGACGCCGAACGCAACGCCTACTGCAACTTGGCCGAAGCCGGCGTCATCGACCCGGCGAAAGTGGTCCGCACGGCACTGCAGAATGCCGCCAGCGTGGCCGGCCTCCTGCTGACCACCTCGTGCCTGATCACCGACATCCCGAAGGAGGAGGAGCCGAAAGGCCCCGGACCCGAGGGAATGGATCCCGGCATGGGAGGCATGGGAGGCATGGGAGGCATGGGAGGCATGGGAGGCATGGGAGGCATGGGCGGATTCTGAACGTTCCCACCTCCCACTGTGAGCGAAACAGCCGATCCCTGCCGAGATCGAACCAAAACACAACCAACAACCCATTCCGAGGAGCTTCAAGATGAGCAAAAAGATTAATCTGCGGCCGTTGGACGATCGCGTTGTGGTCGAACCCGTCGAGGCGGAAGAGGTCACAGCGGGGGGTATCGTTCTGCCCGATACGGCTAAAGAAAGGCCGCAACGGGGAACGGTACTGGCCGTCGGGCCGGGCAAACTGCTCGACAACGGCCAGCGCGGCACCCTGGCCGTGGCCGTCGGCGACGAGGTGATTTACGGCAAGTATGCCGGCACCGACATCGAGATTGACGGGCGCGACGTGAAAATCCTGCGCGAGACCGACGTCCTGGCCAAGGTCGTCGCCTGACGCGCTGCCGGCCGGAGCCGCCGGCCCGCGCGGCCTGCGGCTCGGCGGCCTGTCCCTGCAAGCCATCCACTTAGTATCGAGGAACCTACATCGTGGCGAAGCAATTGCTGTTCGACGATCATGCCCGAAGCCGCGTCCTTCGGGGAGTCAATAAGCTGGCCGACGTGGTCGTGGTGACCATGGGCCCCACCGGCAAGAACGTCATTCTCGACAAGTCCTACGGCGGCCCGACCGTCACCAAGGACGGCGTCACCGTCAGCAAGGAAGTCGAGTTGGAAGACCGTTTCGAGAACATGGGCGCGAAGCTGGTCAACGAGGTGGCGTCGAAGACCTCCGACGTGGCCGGCGACGGCACCACCGCGGCCACGCTGCTCGCCCGGGCCATCTTCCGCGAGGGCCTGCGGAACATCGCAGCCGGCAGCAGCCCGACCGCCATCCGGCGCGGCATCGAAAAGGGCGTCGACGCCGCGGTCGAGCACCTCTACACCATGGCGAAGCGGGTGACCAGCACCGACGAAATCGCCCACGTCGGGACGATCAGCGCCAACAACGACCCCGAAATCGGGCAACTCCTGGCCCAGGCCATGGAAGCCGTCGGCAACGACGGGGTCATCACCGTCGAAGAGGGCAAGACTGCCGAGACCACCTACGAGGTGGTCGAAGGCATGCAGTTCGACAAGGGGTACCTCTCGCCCTACTTCATCAACCGCTCGCCCGAAATGGACTGCCTCATGGAGGACGTCCTGCTGCTGATCCACGAAAAGAAAATCAGCAACGTGCGCGAAATGATCCCCCTGCTGGAGAAGGTGAGCACGTCGGGCAAGCCGCTGATGATGATCGCCGAGGACGTCGACGGCGAGGCCCTGGCCGCCCTCGTGGTCAACAAGCTCCGCGGCGTGCTGAACGTCTGCGCGGTCAAGGCGCCCGGCTTCGGCGACCGCCGCAAGGCCATGCTGGCCGACATCGCCATCCTCACCGGCGGCACGGTCATCAGCGAAGACCTGGGCATGAAGCTGGAGAACGTGGAACTGGGCCATCTGGGGCGCGCCAAGAAGGTGACCGTCGACAAGGACTCGACCACCATCGTCGAAGGCGGTGGCAAGAAGGCCGACATCAAGAGCCGCATCGACCAGCTCAAAAAGCAGATCGAGACCACCGACAGCGACTACGACCGCGAGAAGTTCCAGGAACGCTTGGCGAAACTCGCCGGCGGCGTGGCCGTAGTGTCGGTCGGCGCCAGCACCGAAACCGAGATGAAGCAGAAGAAGGCGCGGGTCGAGGATGCGCTGCACGCCACCCGGGCGGCCGCCGAAGAGGGCATCGTTCCCGGCGGCGGCGTGGCCCTGCTGCGATGCCGCGACGCGGTGACCAAAGCCCGCGGCGCAGCCCGGGGCGATGAGAAGATCGGCGTGGACATCGTCCTGGGCGTGCTCGCCGAGCCGATCCGGCAGATTGCCGAGAACACGGGGGTCGACGGCGCCGTCATTGCCGACGAAGTGGCCGACAAGGGCGCCAATATCGGCTTCGACGCCAACACCGGGAAATATGCCGACATGTACAAGGCGGGCATCATCGACCCGATGAAGGTAGTCCGCACCGCCCTGGAGAACGCCGCGAGCATTGCCGGCCTGATGCTGACCACCGAGACGCTGGTGACCGACCTGAAGAAGGAGGACAAGGACAAACAGCGTGTGGAAGGCAGCGTACGGTAGGGCGGATTAGTCATGGAAGGGGGCGGGCACGTAATTCGTTGTTGGGGCTGCGCAAGCCACGCTTGGCTGGCTTGCACGGCGTGCGCTGGAAGCACGCCCAGCCGAACAACCCAAGTCCCACCAGGCTCTTGGCTTGCTTGTCACCACCCCTGCATCGCCATGGGTAATCCGGGGTAGGGCGTACGGGCGCCGCTTCGGGGTCTCGCGTACGCAGGCTCCGTAGGCTACAATTACGGGCGAAAGCTCACGACCCTCGACGCAGGCAGCCATGCCAACCATGGTGGATAAACGCGACTATTACGAAGTGCTGGGCGTGGCCCGAGATGCCTCGCAATCCGAACTCTCGGAAGCCTATCGCAAGCTGGCCCTGCAGCATCATCCGGACCGAAACCCGGGCGACGAGGAGGCGGTCGCCCGCTTCAAAGAGGCCGCCGAGGCATTCGAGGTCCTCAGCAGCGCGGAGAAGCGCGCCCAATACGACCGGTTCGGGCACGCCGGCCTGGAGGGGGCGGGGGCCCACCAGTTTACGGACGTCGGCGACATCTTCGAGGCCTTCGGCGACGTCTTCGGCGACCTGTTCGGATCCCGCCGGCGCGGGCGGCGCGGGCGGCGGGGCTCCGACGTGCGGTCTCGGATAACGCTCGACCTGCTCGAGGCCGCCCACGGCACGTCGAAAGTCGTACAGTTCCAGCGCCGGCACCGTTGCGAAACATGCCACGGCAGCGGAGCCCAGCCCGGCACCCGGCCCGAAGCGTGCAGCTACTGCGGCGGCGCCGGCCGCATCGTGCAGTCACGCGGCATTCTCGCCATCCAGACGACCTGCCCGGGATGCAACGGTGCGGGCAACATCGTCCGCCACCCGTGCCGCGAGTGCCGTGGCAGCGGCTGGATACCCAAGCGGGTCACCCGCAAGGTCGACATCCCGCCCGGCGTCGACGACGGCAACCAGATGCGTGTGCCGGGCGAGGGAGAGCCGAGCCCCAACGGCGGGCCCCCCGGCGACGTATACGTATCGATCCGCGTGCAGCCGCACCCGTTGTTCCACCGCGAGGGCCAACACTTGATTTGCCAAGTGCCCATCGGGTATTCGCAGGCCGTGCTGGGATCGCACATCGAAGTGCCCACTCTCGACGGCCGGCAGGAGATCGAGGTGGCGCCCGGCACGCAACCCGGCGACGTGACGACCCTGGAAGGCATGGGGATGCCCGACCCCCACCGCCGCGGGCGCGGCGACCTGCTCGTACAGTTTCAGGTGGAGGTGCCTCGAGTGCTCGATGAAACGCACGAGGAACTGCTGCGGAAACTGGCCGAGATCGAGAACGTGCAGGTATCGCCCAAACGCAAGTCGTTCTTCGAAAAATTGAAAGATTACTTTCATTCGGGATAACGGGACGAGGAATGTTCCCTTGGCTCTTCCGTTTCCAGGTGCAGATTGGGCGGCAAAGCGTAGGGTGGTTCCGGCTGTCTCAGCAGCCGGGTTCACCCACGCGATCCACACCGTTGCGCACCTAGAAACGGAAAAGCCGTTCCCTTTGCCTGTTGCCTACGACCTTGGTAAACTGCCGTGAGCAAGAAAAGAATTCCGGTAAAGACGCAACCCGAGCACGAAGCCCAATCGGCGGAACCGCCTCCGGCGGCCGAGTCCGAACAGGCCACACCCGAACCCGCTCCCCCCGAGGAGGACCGCCGGCACGGCGCTGAAGGGCCACCCTTGGCCGAGCAGGAGCCTTCCCAGGTCCGAGCAGAACTCGACGCGGCGAAGGACCGGGCGCTCCGCTGCCAGGCCGAACTGGAGAACTACCGCCGCCGCGCCGCCCGCGAAATGCAACTCGAGAGGCGCTACGCCACCCTGCCGTTGCTGCGCGACCTGCTGCCCGTTTGGGACAACGTCAATCGGGCCATTGAGGCTGGCGAGCATAGCGGCAAGGATCCGGCCCTGATGCAAGGGTTCAAGATCGTAGCCGGACAGCTTGAAGACGTGTTCCGCCGTCACGATTGCGTGCGGATCGAAGCCCTGCACCAACCGTTCGATCCGAACCTGCACGAAGCGATCACGCAGCAGCCCAGCGAGCAGCACCCGCCGGGAACCGTGGTGGGCGAAACGCAAACCGGCTTCCGGCTCCACGACCGCGTGGTCCGGCCCAGCCAGGTGATCGTCTCGGCCGCGCCGCCCGGCGCGGACAAGGACCGGGGGCGGGAGCAAATGACGAATGACCAATGACGAATAACGAATGACGAAAAACTCGACCTGACACCTGACACCTGACACCTACCCATGCCCACTTACGATTATGTATGCGATGCGTGCGAGCACGAGTTCGAGCTGTTCCAGTCGATCACTGAGCAGCCGAAGCGGAAGTGCCCGGAGTGCCGCCGCATGAAACTCCGGCGCCGCATCGGTCCCGGCGCCGCGATTGTTTTCAAGGGTTCCGGTTTCTACAAGACCGATTACCGCAGCGACTCGTACAAGAAGGCCGCAGCGGCCGACAAGGGCGATTCGGCGTCGAAGGGAAAGAGTGCCGATTCCAAAAAGCCGGAGGCGAAGAAGGCCGCCGAGGGCAGCGCCACGGCGGCCGGCAATTGAGCAGGCCACTCCCGTTTTAAGGTAGCCGTTCACAGGGGGACTGTCCCCTTCGCATTGAGCGGAGAAAACAGCCCGCGTCGCCCCGTGAACGGTTACGTTTTAATTAACCCAGGGATTCCTGGACGCGCCGTGATGCGCCATCTGAACTGCCCCACCTGCGGCCGGCGTTTCGAGGAGACCGAGTCTCCCTCGCTCCCGTTCTGTTCCGAGCGGTGCCGCCTGGTCGATCTCGGACGTTGGCTCGACGAACGCTACGGGATGCCCTTCGAATCGGAGCACGACCCATCGGAGGAGAGAAGAGAAGGGGATTATGCCAAGAAGCTTGGAGAAGGAGGACAACGAACATGAGGTGAGTTAGAAACCTTCTGTCGGAGCCCTGCGGGTGCCAAGCCTGCCCGGGAGAGCCTGACCAGCACCCGGAA
>PWXP01000088.1 GCA_003561895.1 Planctomycetaceae bacterium
ACCGGGGAAAGACGCAACGCCTGCTCCGGCGTTGGGTTCGCAAGGGCTTGGCCTGCCAATGCGGTTGCCAACGCAATACAGACCGTTGCGCGCCCACTCATAGCCAACTGGTACCGTTTCATCACGCCCGACTCCTTTCAAAATACACCGGTGAACCCAGGTTGCCGCAGGTTCTTGCCGACCTGCCCGACCCTTCTCTGCTTGCCTAATCGGCAGCAGATCCTTGGCAGTTTAGCCAAATAACAATATGGAACAAGACCGCCCGTATATCCACGAGCTGCAGGGGGGCGTCAGCAAGCGGACGCTGCACAGCAGGTGCCGACGGCACCGTACGGCCATGTGTGGCGCGCGAACCAAGTCGGCCTCCGCATTTGGCTGAGCGGCAGATGGGGATTTACCCGTTGAGGCACATTGTGTCCGTCTCGCCGCTGGGCGACTTCAAAGACGCCTACGGCGCCGGCAGGGGCGCGGCTTCCAGCGGCAATTCATCTTCCAACGGCCATCCGTACTCCAGGGGCTCGATGGACTCCACCGCCTGGCCGGTCGGGGTCGCCGGCAGCCAACCGCCGCCCAAGGCCCGGTAGACTGCCACCAGATTCGCCGCCACCTGCCCGCGGGCGGCGGTACGCCGGTCTTGCAGCAGCACCAACGCGCGCTCGGAGTCGAGCAGCCGCTGGAAATCGACGGCGCCGATTTCGTACTGGCTTCGGGCCAGTTCGGCCGATTCCGACGCGGCCTCGACGCCCGCTTCCAGGAAGCGGGCCCGTTCGCCCTCGCGCAGGAACCGGTGGAGGCCGTTCTCGACCTCCTGGTGCGCCTTGAGGACGGAATCCTGGTACCGGAGCACCAATTGCTCGAAACGTGCTTCTTCGGCGCGGATATCGCTAAGAATCCGGCCGTAGTTGAGGATGTTCCACCGGAAGCCGGGTCCCACGACACCTTCCAAGGAATTGCCGCGGAAAAGGTCGGGCAGGTCTCGCGTCTCGTAGCCGATCGTGCCCGTGATGGCGATCCGCGGGTACATATCGGACTCGGCAATTCCGATCCGCGCGCTTTGCGCGGCCACGCGGCGTTCGGCACGGCGGATGTCCGGGCGTCGTCGGAGAAGTTGGGAGGGAATGCCGACGGTCGCCTCCGGCGGCGGCTCGGGAATGGGCCCTATGCCTAGTTCGGCGTTCAGGTCGCGCGGTGGTACGCCCAGCAGAACGCAAAGGGCGTTTTGCGATTCCCGCAACGCGATTTCCAGTTGGGGAACCAGGGCTTGGGTGGTCGCCAGGATCTGCTCGGCCTGGGTGACGTCGAGCCTGGTGGTTTGGCCCTCCTCGAAGCGGAATTCGG
Organism: Planctomycetaceae bacterium; assembly: GCA_003561895.1. Taxonomy (GTDB): domain Bacteria; phylum Planctomycetota; class Planctomycetia; order Pirellulales; family Thermoguttaceae; genus PWXP01. The sequence continues at coordinate 1,339 of PWXP01000088.1, forward strand.
CCAGTTTTCGGGTGTCTTGCTGCAATTCGATATTCTGTTTCGCCAGTGCGATACGCTCCTGAGCGACGCGAGTTTGGATGTAGGCGGTGGCCACTTCGGCCTGTAAGAGGACCAGGGCGTCGCGGTAATCCTCCACGGCGGCTTGAAACTCGGCCGTCGAGCCTTCGACGCCGCGGCGGAAACGCCCCCAGAAGTCCAATTCCCACGACGCATTCAGCCCGGTCGCCCAAGTGTCGAAATAGCGCACCCGAATCGGTCGGGCGCTCGTTCCACTCCTTTGCGTACGCGAATAGGAGCCGAACGCCTGTTGGGTTTGGGGGAAGAGCGACCCCCGGGCGAGGGCAAGGCGGTACTCCGCTTCAAGGATGCGCGCCCCTGCCTCTTGGATACCGAGGTTCTGGGCGGAGGCCGTTGCAATCAGGCCGTCGAGAACCGGGTCGTTGAAGACCGTCCACCAGGCGTTCTCGGGGTTGGCGCTGTCGTTCACTTCGGGGGCATCGGCGTCGATCCAGTGGGGGGCGAACGGCGCGCCGGGCATGTGATAATCCGGCCCCACCTTGAACCCCTGATCGGCCCACTGGCGGAGGCTTGTGGTGCATCCGCTCAGCATGGCCAGCAGGAGCCCTATGGCTGCTCCGTATCGGATGGGGCGACGGAGAATCCTTTGCCACCTTGGCGCTTTCCTGCCATTTTGACGGTTTGAATCGACTGTGTGCATCGCACTGCTGCTCCCCTGCTCATACCCGATTTTCGGTCCTACGGGACCGACCGCGGCACCGCTACTTCCGTTACATTCGGAGGAATCGTTGCAACCGCTCCAATATCTTCTTTTTGCCTAATCGGACAGCGCCACTTACCGGAAGCAACGCAATATATGGTAGTGAAGCAATACGCCCGATACTACGTGTTGTGCCGTCCGGGCTAAGTGGCGCTGTCCAACTAATTTGCATACATTAGCTTGCGGTAACCGTTCACGGTTACAGCTTGCGGTCGGGACCTTTGTGCAGCGTTTTTGGGTGGCACGTCTTTGAGGCCAAGCGAAGGGCGTGGCGAAGCGGGAAATTTCAGCTATCCGAGCCCGCCCTTCGGTCGGTCTCGGGGACGTGCCATTCCGCTTGACAAAGGCATTTGGTTCCCCTCCAATTCACTAGGTTATTCCTGAGAGCGCCCCTAGCATGTTGTTGCCGTAACCAACCGGCCTAGTGGATGGCATCCTTGTGGTTGGGGGGTATTGCTTCACTCTGCGTGGCTGCTTTTTCCGGCCAATCGAAAAACATCGAGTTGCCCTCTTGACTTGTGCTTGGCGATTTGGCTAAAATACCAACAATGTCCCGCCGATTCGCTCTAAGGCGAGCGGCGGAAACGACCCTGTCGGCAGCGGTGCGGGCGAGTGTCTCCAAGAGTGGCGTTCGGCGATTCATTCCGACACGCTGCTGTGGGCAAGCCGTTTCTGCCGCCCGACCCCTTGCGCCGCAACGTTCGACGGCTGACGGGCATGGGATCGGCCGATGGCAGTCCTTTTTCACAAGCCGACTCGTTGCGGTTAAGAGGGCGCTTTGGGCGTACCAGGAGCGGCGTGCCCGGCCGCGCGCTCCCGCTACAATCGCGTACATTTCGACCGCGGCGAGTCCATATCGCCAAAGGGGCCAGACGTATGAAAAGACTGAAAAAACTACCAAAGGGCGCATTGCTGACCGTCGTGGCTGTTGTGGTTGTCGTGGTCGTTGCCATTGCCATGGTCGGTGGCTGGGCGTTCATGTCGAGCGGCACCAAGGCCGCTCAACCGCCCGGCAGGCCCAGAAGGGTGCCCACGGTGCAAGTGGAAACGGCCGCCAGGGCGACAATCCGCCGCACCCTCGAACTGACCGGCGAGGTGGTGGCGGTCAACTCGGTGGTGGTCGCCACGACGGTCGAGGGGCCGATCCTGCACTGTCCGTGGCGCGAGGGCGACCGGGTGCAGGCCGGCGAGAGGCTCATCGAGATCGACCGCGAGACCTATCGTGCAGAAGTGCAAGCAACGCAAGCTGCGTGGGGAGTTGCCGCCGCCAAAGTGGCCGATATGAACGCCGGAACCCGACCGGAGGAAATCGCCGAGGCCGAACACCAGGTCCGTGAATGGGCGGAAGTGGTCGCCCGGGCGAAGGCCGACTTCGAGCGCGCCGAAAGGCTTGTCGAGCGTGGGGCGGTTTCCAAGGGCGATTTCGAGCGAAGCCGGGCCGATTTCCACGCGGCCGAGGCCAAGTTGGCCGCCTTGGAGGCCCGCCTCGATAAGTTGCGGGCCGGGCCCACGCAAACGGCCGTTGCCGTTCAAGAAGCGATGGTCGAGCAGGCCGCTGCGGCAGTGGAGGTCGCCAAGGCCCGATTGGCCGAGTGTGTGGTTGCCGCGCCTTTCGAGGGAACGGTAGCCGCCATGCATGTTCGTCCCGGCGACATCGCCACGCCCCGGGCACCGCTGTTGGAGTTGATCGACTTGTCGTCGCTGGTCGTCCGGTTCGCGGTGCCGGAAGCCCGCGCCACGGCGGTCCGGCCCGAGATGTCGTTGACCGTTACGCTGGATGCCTACCCCGGGCGCACGCTGAACGCCAAGGTGGCGCGGGTCTACCCGACGCTGGATCCTGTGATGCGCACCCGCACGGTCGAGGCCGTGCTTTCGGAGCCCGTCGAACTGGTACCCGGAATGTTTGCGCGGGTCGAACTTCACCTGGAAAGTTCCGAAAACGCCATCGTCATTTCTCCCGATGCGATTCTCGTGACGCCGCAGGGCGAGCAGATTGTGTTCGTCGTGGCGGACGGAAAAGCGGAACAACGGTCGATCACCACGGGCATCGAGCGGCGGCGCGAGGTGGAAGTGGTCGAGGGAATTCGGGAGGGGGAGCAAGTGGTGGTGGCCGGAAACGAGAGGTTGCGTAACGGCGCGTCCGTTGCCCTTCCCGGCGGGGGAGGCGGCGGGCCGGGGTCCGAGCAAGAACGTCCCGCCAAAGCGGACAAGCCGTCCGATCCGGGAGCACGCAAGACATGAAGATCACAGAGTATGCGGTCCATCGACGTCTGGCCACCTGCGCGCTGCTGATGGCGCTGCTGGTACTGGGGTTCTACGGGCTGTGGGGGCTGCCGGTCAACTTCCTGCCCGACATCACCTACCCGATGATCCGCCCCCATATTTCCTGGCGCGGGGCCACGCCGGAAGAGATCGAGACCAATGTCGCCGATCCCATCGAACGGCAGATGAGCACCCTGGACAACCTGGAGAGTCTGGAATCGTCGTCCATCGAGGGGATGTACACCCTGCGGATCAACTTCGCCTACGGCGTCGACGTGAACATCGCCTACCAGGACGCGCTGGAGGCGATGGGCCGGGTTGCCCGCCAACTGCCGGCCGACATTGACCCGCCGGTCATGTTCAAGGCCGACCCCACGCAACTGCCCATCCTGCAGTTGACCGTCCGCAGCGACCAGTGGGACTTGGTGCGCCTGCGCGACTGGGCCGACAACTGGCTCCAAGACCAGTTGCTGGCGGTGCCCGGGGTGGCGGGAACGGAAGTTATCGGCGGGATGAAGCGCGAGATCCGCGTCCACCTCAACCCGGAGGCCCTCGAAAAGCACCACTTGTCGCTGCCGCGGATCGTGCAGCGGCTGCGGGACGAGAACATCGATCAGTTCGGCGGACGCGTCACGACCGGTCAACGCGAGATCATCGCCCGCACCGAAGGCGAGTTCCAGAACGTCGAGGAAATCCGCAATGTCGTGCTCGCCCGCAACGGCCATGCCCTGGTGCGACTTCACGACGTCGCCGAGGTGGAGGATTCGCACGAAGAAACTCGCGTCATCACCCGGCTGGACGGCGACCCCTGCGTGAAAGTCAGCGTGCTCAAGCAGGCCGACGCGAATACCGTGGAAGTCGCCCGCGCTACCGAGCGGCGCATCGCACAACTCCAGCCGCTGCTGCCTCCCGGCCTGGAGTTGGGAATCGTCGAAAGCCAGGCCGACTACGTGGAGTCGGCGCTGGCCGGCGTGACCACGACCGCCATCCAGGCGGCGATCCTGCTGATCGTCGTGGTGTACCTGTTTATGGGCAGTTGGCGGCAGGTGCTGGTCATGGTGATTGCCTTGCCGGTGACCTTGGTGCTCAATTTCGGCCTGATGCGGCTGAGCGGGTTCAGCCTCAACATTTTCTCGCTGGGTGGTTTGGTGATCGCCATCGGCGTGCTCTTGAGCAACACGATCGTGGTCGTGGAGAACATCACCCGGTGGCGTGCGACGCGCCCGGATTTGGACAAGTCCCAGGCGGTCATCGGCGCCACCAGTGAGGTGGGTTCCCCCATCCTCGCCGCCACGCTGACGTTCCTCGCCCTGTTCGTTCCTTTCCTGCTTGTTCCCGGTTTGACCAGCCTGCTCTTCCGGGAACTGATCCTGGTGATTGCCGGCATTGTGGCCATTAGCCTGGGCGTGGCCGTGTCGCTGACGCCCATGCTGACGGCCGTTTTCCTCAAGAGCAAGACCTCCCAGGCGTCGGGCCGCTTCGCGCGCTTCTTCGACCGCGTTACCGAGGGATATGGCGGCCTGCTGGGAGGCGCGCTTCGCGCGCGGTGGGCCGTCGTGCCGGCCTTTCTGATCGTCCTGGCGATTGCCTGGTTCGTGGTGCTGCCGCGCTTGGGCGGCGAGTTCCTCCCACGCATGGACGACGGGAGGGTGATGGTCAAGGTGCGCATGCCCACCGGCGCCGCGCTCGGCCAGACCGACCGCATTCTTCAGCAGATCGAGGACGCCATCGCCGGCGAGGAGTTGATTGAAAGCACGTTCACCCTGGCCGGCGGGCGCGTCTGGGGGCTTTACACCTACGAAATCGCCAACGAAGGCGAGTTGAACATCCAACTCGTCCCGCGCGACCAGCGCAACATCTCCACGGCCGATTTCGTTGCCCGCCTCCGACTTGTCGTGGCCAAAATCCCCGTGCCGGGCGGGATGGCGATGGTGAACCCCATGCCCCTGCGCGGCATCCGCCGGCTGGGCGACACGGACGTGGAGGTGCGCATCCGCGGGCAAGACCTCGCCACGCTGTTCGAGCTGGCCGGCCGCACCGCGGCCACGATGAACGAACTCGATTCCCTGACCAACGTGAACATTTCGCTCGACATGAACAAGCCCGAGTACCGAGCCCGGGTCGACCGGGCGCGGGCCGCCGAGCTGGGCGTGTCGGTGCGCGACGTGGCCGACACGATGCGGTCGATGATCACCGGCACCGTGGCGACGCGGCTCCGCGAGGGCGACCAGTTCTACAACATCCGCACGATCATTCCCGAGTGGAACGTCACGTCGCGCCAGGACGTGGAGAACCTGATCCTCAATTGCGCCCAGGGCGGGTATTTGCAACTGTGCGACGTGGCCCAGGTGGTCCAATCGGTCGGGCCCGTCGAGATCAGCCGCGAGAATCAGGTCAAGCAGGTCGTGGTGCAAAGCGACGTGGCGGGGGGAACCGTCGGGGCGGCGCTGCAGGAGGTGCAGGCGGCGCTGGAGGAGGTCGAGCGGCCGGTGGGCTACGAGTTCTCTTACGGGGGACAGGCGCTGATGATGACGGAAATGCAGGAGACCGTGCTGGCCGTCCTCGCCTTCGCGCTGTTCTTCTCGTTCGTCGTCCTGGCCATTCAGTTCAACAGCTTCAAGCTGCCCTTGCTCATCCTCTTTTGCGTTCCGTTCTGCCTGGGCGGCCTGGCCTATGCCTTGTACCTCACGTCGCTTCCGCTGGGGGCCACGGTCGTGATCGGCGCGCTGGTGGTCGTCGCCGCCATGACCAACGACGGCGTGCTGCTGTTGCCCTTCGCCGGTCAGCTTCGCGAACAGGAGAACCTCAGCCCTCGCGAAAGCGTGGTTCGGGCCGCCAAGCTCCGCCTCCGGCCCATTGTGATGACCACCGTTCCGATCATCGTCGGCTTCACGCCCTTGGCGTTGAACCTGGAAGCCGGCGGCGAAATGCTGCAACCGATGGCGGCCGGCGCCATTGGCGGGCTCCTGGTGGAAATGGTCGTGGCCCTGCTGTTCCTCCCCTGCCTGTACGTGCTCGTAACCCGAAAAGAGAAAACTCCCGCGCCCCAGCCGGTTGCAGGCTGAAGCCGGCGCATGCTCATACATGGGGTCTGAGGGCCCTTCCGCGCAGGGTACTTATGCACGTCCATGGAGAATGGCCCGTTCCGCTGCGAGCGGCCCGCACCCCTCGACGCGAGCTAGCGAAAGTCACAGGTTGGGGGTGGGGGATTTAGCCGCCGATTCCGTCTGGTGGACCCCTTGCTCACTTCGCCAAGCAACGATATAATTTCGGCAATGCGACCCGTCGCACGACCGGTCCATGCACTCGGTCGATACACGATCCAGTTCCCAACCGCCCGTCGGTCGAGTTCATGACGCCGCATCGCTCGGAGACGGCAGGAGTTGTCGGGGGGCACCCGAAAGGGCACAATAGGGGTGATTTCCCGGCTCGGAGAGACGGACAGTTGTAAACCGACCTGATTTCCTTCCCCTAAAAGACCGTACGCAGAACCATGGCAGCCGAAACCCCCACCAAACAACTGAACGTCTTTGAGAAATACCTGACTCTCTGGGTCGGGCTTTGTATCATTGGCGGAATTGTCTTGGGCAAAGTCG
>PWXP01000162.1 GCA_003561895.1 Planctomycetaceae bacterium
ACTACCTGCCCGGCTGCCCCCCCGAGGGCGATAACATCTGGAAGGCGGTCGAGGCGATCGTCTCCGGCAACCTGCCGCCGGCAGGCTCGGTGATCGGCGTGAACACCACCGTGTGCGACGAATGCTCCCGGACCCGCACCGAAAAGAAGATCAAGAAGTTCCACCGCACCTGGGAGATCATCCCGAACGAGGAGGAGTGCCTGCTCGAGCAGGGCCTTTTGTGCTGCGGCATTGCCACCCGGGCGGGCTGCGGGGCGTTGTGCCCCGAGGTGAACTCGCCCTGCATCGGCTGCCACGGCCCCAACGACAGCGTCGAGGATTACGGCGCCCGCATGATGGCCGCCGTGTCCAGCGTGATCGACTCGAACGATCCCGACGAAATCAACCGAATTATTTCCGAGGGCATTCCCGACCCGGTGGGCAGCTTCTACCGTTTCAACCTGGCCAGCAGCCTGCTGCGCCGGAAGAAGCGCACCTCGGACGGCAACGGAGCAAACTGAGTTATGAGCACAGCGACGGCAAAAAAGCGGATTTCCATCGACCCCATCACCCGGCTGGAGGGGCACGGCAAGATCGACATCTTCCTCAACGACGAGGGCGACGTGGCCAACGCCTACCTCCAGATTCCGGAGCTTCGCGGCTTCGAGCAGTTCTGCGTGGGCCGGCCGGCCGAGGATATGCCGAACCTGACCAACCGCATCTGCGGTGTATGCCCCGAGGCGCACCACATGGCCGCCACGAAAGCGCTCGACGCGCTGTGGAACGTCGACCCGCCGCCGGCGGCCAAGAAGCTGCGCGAGCTGTTCTACAGCATCTTCTTCGCCACCGACCATACGACGCACTTCTACGCGCTGGGCGGGCCCGACTTCGTCGTCGGCCCCGAGGCGCCCCCCGCTGAACGCAACATCCTGGGCGTGGTGGCCAAGGTGGGCCTGGAAATCGGCGGCAAGGTGATCAACATGCGCCGCAACGGCCACCACCTGATCAAGATGATCGGCGGCCGGCCGGTGCACCCGAACTGGGGCCTGCCCGGCGGGGTCAGCCGCGGCATTCACGAGGAGCAGCGGCAGGAGATCGAAAAGCTCGGCCGCGAGGCGATCGAGTTCGCGAAGTTCTCGCTCGGGATTTTCGAGGACGTGGTCCTGAAGAACTCCGACTACGTCGACCTCATCACCGGCGACACCTACACGCACCAGACCTACAACATCGGCACGGTCGACGCGAACAACTGCGTGAACTTCTACGACGGCAAGATCCGCATCACCGGCCCCGACGGCTCGGAGCACGCCAAGTACGACGCGAAGGACTACCGCGAGTACATCGCCGAGCGGGTCGAGCCGTGGTCGTACCTGAAGTTCCCCTACCTGAAGAAAGTGGGCTGGAAGGGATTTGTCGACGGGGTCGAATCGGGCGTGTACAAGGCCACGCCCCTTTCCCGGCTGAACGCGGCCGACCGTATGGCCACGCCCGCGGCGCAGGCCGAGTACGAGCGGTTCTACGAAACGCTGGGCGGCAAGCCGGTCCACCATACGCTGGCCACGCACTGGGCCCGGCTCATCGAACTGCTGTTCGCCACCGAGCGCTGGGTCGAACTGGCCACGGATCCGGAAATCACCAGCAAGGAGTACCGCGTCGTTCCGACGGGAACGCCGGCCGAGGGCGTCGGGTGCGTCGAGGCCCCCCGCGGCAACCTCACCCACCACTACAAGACCGACGAGCGCGGCATCCTCACGGCGGTGAACCTGATCGTGGGTACGACAAACAATAACGCGCCCATCTGCATGTCGGTCAAGAAGGCGGCCCAGGGACTCATTCGCAAGGGCGAAGTGCGCGAAGGGCTGCTGAACATGGTCGAGATGGCCTTCCGCGCCTACGATCCCTGCTTCGGCTGCGCCACCCACAGCCTGCCCGGCCAAATGCCCCTGGTGGTCAACGTTCGCGACCCGCGAGGCGAAGTGGTCGAGAAGCTGTCGCAGTACGTCGGTTAGCGCCGCCGTGTCCCGCATTCTTGCACCGCCGGTCACGATCCGCTACAATGTAAACTTTCACGGGGCGGCAGTGGCGTTTTTCCCGGCTGCACGCGAAGGGGACAGTCCCCCTGTGAACGGGTACGCTACCATAGACCCCGCGTGAATGACCAGTGTGCGAGCCATCAATCACGAACTTGCGAGTCGCAATCACCACCGGGCGAGTAATGCTTCGCTCGAACGGAACGGCCCAGCCATGCGAACCGACCCCCGAAGAAGGAGAAAGGCATGATCTCACGCCTGGGTCCCATGGTAGCTCTCATGGCAGCGTGGCTGGGAACGGCCGCGGGGGCATGGCCGGCCCGGGCGGCCGAAGCGGCCGATCCGCAGGTCAACGCGTCGTCGGTCCATCCCGGCGATTACGCACCAACGCTGGCGGTCGACGGCAACATGCAATCGCGCTGGGCCAGCACGCGATTTGAAGACCGGCCCGAATGGATCCAAGTCGACTTCGGCCGCCCCGTGGCCGTCGATCGGCTGGTCATCCACTGGGAGCGGGCGTATGCGGCGGAGTACAACGTCGAGGTGTCCGCCGACGGCCGCCGGTGGCAAACCGTATACCAGCAGCGCGAAGGCAAGGGCGGCCGCGAAGCGACCGGCGCCCTGAATGCCCGGGGTCGCTACCTGCGCATCCTGTGCCTGAAACCGGGCCCGTTCGGGCTGTTCTCCATCTGGGAGATCGAGTTCGAGGGTGAAGCGGCGGCGGTGGTGGCCGACGTGCGGCGCCGCATCCGCGAGACCGAGGCCGAGGCCGTGCGCCCCGTGCTCGACCTGATACGCGAGCAGAACGTCGAAGAGATCATCTTCGCGCTGCGCAAGCCGGGCAACGACGGGCACTGGTACGCCAACTTCGGCTACTTCGCCGACGACGAAAACCGGCTGACCTACGAGCCCGGCGGAAAGCTGTGCCGCATGAAACTCGACACGGGCGAAGTGACCGTGCTGCTCGATGATCCCCGGGGCGCGGTCCGCGACCCCGTGGTTCATTACGACGCCGAAAAAATCCTCTTCTCGTACCGCAAGGGCAACAGCCCCTACTTCCACCTGTACGAGATCGACGTCGACGGCAGCAATCTGCGGCAGTTGACCGACGGCCCCTATGACGACATCGAACCCTGCTACCTGCCCGACGGCCGGATTATGTTCGTTTCCAGCCGCTGCCATCGCTGGGTGCAGTGCTGGCTGACGCAGGTGGGCGTGCTGTACCGGTGCGAGGCCGACGGCAGCGGCATCCACCCGATCTCGGCCAACGTCGAGCACGACAACACCCCCTGGACGCTGCCCGACGGGCGCATCCTGTACCAGCGATGGGAGTACATCGACCGCTCGCAGGTCGACTACCATCACCTGTGGACGGCCAACCCGGACGGCACGGGCCAGATGGTCTTCTACGGCAACATGCACCCGGGCGTCGTCATGCTCGGCGCGAAGCCGATCCCCGACAGCCGCAAGGTGGTGGCCACGTTCTCGCCGGGCCATGGGCGGCGCGACCACGACGGCGTGGTGACCGTGGTCGATCCGCGCCGCGGCCCCGACTACCGCGGCTCCGCCCACGCCATCACCCGCGAGGCCAACTACCGCGATCCGTGGGCGTTCTCCGAAGAGGCGTTCATGGCGGCGCAGGGCCCGCGCATCGTGCTGCTCGACGGCGGGGGGCAGGCGATGGAGATCTTCCGCGTGCGCCCCGACGAAGCGGCAACCGGCTTGCAGTGTTACGAGCCGCGGCCGCTGATCCGACGCCCGCGCGAAGCGGTCATCCCCGACCGTACCGACCCGCGGTTCGAAACCGGCGCGGCGCTGCTGATGGACGTGTACGAGGGGCGCAACATGGAGGGCGTCGAGCAGGGCGACATCCAGAACCTGCTGGTCATCGAGTCGCTGCCGAAGCCGATCAACTTCACCGGCGGCATGGACCCGCTCACCTACGGCGGTTCGTTCACCTTGGAGCGGGTGCTGGGCACCGTGCCGGTCGAGCCCGACGGCTCGGCCTACATGGAGCTGCCCGCCCTGCGCTCGCTGTTTTTCGTGGCGCTCGACGAGAACGACATGGCGGTGAAGCGGATGCACAGTTTCCTGACGGTGCAGCCGGGCGAGGTGGTCGGGTGCGTCGGCTGCCACGAGAACCGCGCGCAGACGACCCTGCCGCCGGACCTCGCCACGGCCCTGGCGCGCCGCCCCAGCCGCATCGAACCGATCGCCGGCTACCCCGACGTGTTCGACTTCCCCCGCGACGTGCAACCCATCCTCGACCGGCTGTGCGCCGAATGCCACGGCCCCGAGCCCACCGACCGCGGCGGGCCCTACGAGGGCGGCATCCTGCTGACCGGCGACCGCGGGCCGATGTTCTCGCACGCCTACTTCAGCATGACCGTCCACCAGCTCTTCTCCGACAACCGCAACCGGGCCGTGGGCAACCTGCCGCCGCGGTCGGTCGGCTCCTCGGCCAGCCGCATTCTCCAGATGCTCGACGGCTCGCACCACGACGTGAAGGCCACCGAGGAGGAGAAGACGATGCTGCGGCTGTGGATCGAAGTCGGGGCGCCCTACCCCGGCACCTACGGCGCGCTGGGCAGCGGGTCCGTCGGCGGTTACCTGGAGAACCGGAAGGTCAACACCGACTACAACTGGCCCACCACGCAGGCCGGCGCCGAGGTAATCGACCGCCGCTGCGCCTCCTGCCATCAGGGTTCGATGGTCCTGCCCAAAGCACTTTCCGACGAGCGGGGCATCTCGTTCTGGCGGTTCGACATCAACGACCCGCGGCTGAGGCTGAGCCGGCACATTGTATTCAACCTCAGCCGGCCGGAGCAGTCGCTGTTGCTGCTGGCTCCGCTGGCCGAGGAGGCGGGCGGGCTGGGCATCTGCCGCAAGGACGAAGACCGACCTGCGAACGTCTTTGCCGATACCGGCGACGCCGACTACCAAACGCTCCTGCGCATGGTGGCGGCGGGCAAGGAGAACCTCGAGACCATCAAGCGGTTCGACATGCCCGGCTTCCAACCCCCGCCGCAGTACCTGCGCGAAATGCGCCGCTACGGCGTCCTGCCGGCCGACCACCCCGACGACGCCCCCGTCGACCCCTACGAACTCGACCAGCGCTACTGGCGCTCGCTGTGGCACCAGCCGCGGAGCGCGTGGTGAGGGCAGCCGCCGATAACAGCCGCCTGCCGCTGCCAGCTTGCCCGGTCGGTTGCTAGCACGATATAATGATGGCAGGAGATTCTGCTGTCCGCCGAGATTCGATCGTGAAACTCCGGGCCTTCCGCTGAAGCGTGCACTCCAATTCATGCGCGCGGAAACGCGAACACCAACGTGCCGTACCGGCGACTTGCGTTTCGGGCCATTCTGCACTAAAATAAACCCTCGCCCGGTTTGCCCTATCTTCGATCCCCCCTAAAGAAGTAGAACGCGACATGAACGCTGGTCCACGGCACAATTTGCACCGTATCGGGGTCATGGTCGGATGGGCCCTGTTGACGGCCATTCCGGCGACTGCGGCGGCCGAAAACGCTCCCAACCCCGCCGAAACCGCGCAGGCTATCCTTGCCGAAAGCGGCGTGCAGGGCGGGCTGGTCGTCCACCTCCACTGCGGCGACGGCGAACTGACCGCCGCGCTGCGGGCCGACGACCGCTACCTGGTCCATGGCATCGACACCGACCCGGCACGCGTGGCCGAGGCTCGCGAACTCCTGCACGCCCCTGGGGTGTACGGGCCGGTCTCGGTCGACGAGTTCGACGGGCGAAACCTGCCCTACGTCGACGATACGGTAAACCTGCTGGTGGCCGAAGACCTCGGCGAGGTGACCCTCGACGAGGTGCGCCGCGTGCTGGCCCCGCTCGGCGTCGCGCGCATTCGCCAGGGCGGTCAGTGGGAAACCATCGTCGAGCCGTGGCCCGACGACATCGGCCAGTGGACGCACTTCCTGCACGACGCCGGCGGCAACGCGGTAGCCGACGACCGTCGGGTGGGTCCCCCGAAGCGGCTCCGCTGGGTGGCCGGGCCCCGCTGGGCGCGAAGCCACGAAACGCCCACCAGTGTGAATGCCGTGGTGAGCGCGCAAGGGCGGGTGTTCATGATCTTCGACGAAGCGCCTACCGGCGTGTACCGGAATCTGCCATGGCAGGCGAACCTCATCGCACGCGACGCTTTCAACGGGGCGCTGCTCTGGAGAGTGCCCATGCGCGACTGGCAGCCCGAGCACGGCATCGAGGTCGGCCGGGGCGACCGTTGGCAAATGCACCACACCATCCCGCGGCGCCTCATTGCCGAGGGCGACCGCGTGTACGTGACCCTGGGCTTCCTAGATTCGCCCGTCTCGGTGCTCGACGCGGCCACGGGCGACATCCTGGTCGAGGCCCTCGAAGGCACGCAGGGAACCGACGAAATGCTCCTCTCTGACGGGGTGCTGCTGGTGAAAATCCCCAAGGAGCTGTCGGTCGGCGCCGCGGCCCGCTTCGGGCGCGACGCGCCCCACGACACCCTGGCAGCCGTCGACGTGGCCACCGGCGAGCTTCTGTGGCAGAAAGAGCGAGTGCGGGTGATTCCCTATGCCCTCTCGGCCCAGGCCGGAAGGCTGGTATTCCACAACGTCGAGGAGCTGGTGTGCCTCGACCTGCGCACCGGCGAGGAACTGTGGCGCACGCCGAACGACGTCGGGGTAACCGTCGGCGCGGCCAGCACGCTGGTCGTCCACGACGATGTGGTCCTGTTCCACGGCCACCTGCGGCAGGACGGCAAGGAACGAGGCCTGTTCCTCAGCGCCCTGTCGATCGACGACGGCGAACCCCTTTGGCGGCGGCCGGGCGGGCGCGGCCAAGCCGAGGCCTGCGTCCAGCCGACCGACCTGTTCGTCATCGACGGCACCGTCTGGTGCGACGGCTTCCTGCGCGGCTACGACCTGCACACCGGCGAGGTGGTGCAGGAGGTCAAAATCGGCAGACTCATCTCGCCGGGCCACCACGCCCGCTGCCACCGCAGCAAGGCGACCGAGCGGTTCCTCATCTGGCCCAAACGCGGGGCCGAGTTCATCGACCTGGCCGGCGAGGATCACATGCGGCACGACTGGCTCCGGGCCCCGTGCTTCACGGGCGCCACGCCGGCCAACGGGCTGTTCTATGCGCCGCCCAGCCAGTGCTTCTGCTATCCCGGCGTGAAGAAGCCGGGGTTCCTGGCCACGTCGGCGGAACCGGCCGAGCCGCTCGAGCCGAGCGGCGGCGCGCAGCTCCACCGCGGCCCGGCCTACGGCGAAGCCGCGCCCGGTCCCGAGGCCGACGCCGCCGACTGGCCCATGTACCGCCGCGACGGGCTGCGGAGCGGTTCGGCCCCGGCCGGCGTGCCGCCCGAACCCGAAACGCTGTGGCAGGTCGACCTGGCCGGCCGGGGCACGCAGCCGGTCATCGTGGGCGATCGGCTTTGGGTGGCCGAGCGCGATGCCCACCGCATCCGCTGCCTCGACGCCGCCACCGGCGACGACGTGTGGAGCTTCACCGCCGGCGGGCGGATCGACTCGGCGCCCACCTACCATGACGGCCTGCTGCTGCTGGGCAGCCGCGACGGCCGGGTAACCTGCCTGCGCGCCGCCGACGGCGCGGTGGTCTGGCGGTTCCAGGCAGCGCCGAACACGCAGCGAATCGTCTCCTACGAGCAACTGGAATCGATCTGGCCCGTGCACGGGAGCGTGCTGGTGCAGGACGGGGTGGCCTACTTCGCCGCCGGGCGGTCGTCGTTCCTCGACGGCGGGATCCTCGTGTACGCGCTCGACGCGGCCACCGGCGAGGTGCTCCACAGCCATCACCTGGAAGGGCCGTGGCCGAACATCTGGGAGGAGATGGGCGC
>PWXP01000296.1 GCA_003561895.1 Planctomycetaceae bacterium
ACGCTGACCAAGAACCGGATCCGCCTCTGCGACCGTGAAGCGGAGTTCTACCAAATCACCGAAGCAACTCCTACCCAACAACGTGCCCTGGACCTGCTCGGAGTGACGGTGTAGCCAGAAACGTGAAGACCAATTCCCCCTTAACCCCTTGCCCCATAAAGAGTTAGGCTCGATTTGCGCGGAAAAGTTTGGTTTAGCGTGCAAACGAGGCATGTGCGGGGTTCGGCACGCTAAAGCGTGAACTCCAACATTGGGCACGCTAAAGCGTGAACTCCAACATTGGGCACGCTAAAGCGTGAACTCCAGCAGGGTGGCGGTCCGTCCGTCGCAAGCCCGTTCCGGAGCCCTCCGCCGGGCCAATGACGGACAAGAATGTCCATCCTACCGGCAGGAAACTCACGGAGACGGGGGCGGCGCCGCTGCGTCCTCGGCATCAACTTCGGCGGGAAGCGGGGCCGCCTCGAGCGCCGCGGCCGCCGGCTCGGCCAGTACGTCGGGCGGGACGACGCGTAGCACGAAAAGCACGCGATACGGTTCCCCGGCTTCGATTTCCCCCGCTGCCTCCGCGGCCGCTTTGGCGTCGGCGGCCGGGTCGGCGTCGCGCATCGCCTTGCCGCGCAACCGGTGCTGCTCCTCCGGTTCCACGTCCGCCGCCTCTACGGCGCGCCGATTGAACCGCGTCAGCGCCTGTTGTGAAGCCATCCCCGGCGCCGGCTTCACCGATACGGCCAGGAACTGATCGGGAAGCTGGGCAAGCTGGTCGAGCGTGGCCGTCACCTGCTCCGGCGTCGCTTCCACATATACCACGTCGAAGGTATCGTCCAACGCCACGTCGGCGGCCTCTGCCTCGGCCAGCTCCTGTGGAACGCGATCCAGCGGTTCGTCGGCAGGGCGGGGCGCCCGTCGCGGACGCCCGGCCGGTTCGGCACGCGCGCTGTCTGCGCGGCCGTCGTGCAGGGCGATCTGCTGCTCGGCCAGCACCCGATCGAACGCCCCCTGCCGGGCGGCTTCCGGCGTGATGTCGCATTGCACCAGCAGCACGGGCTGATCGGCGGGTACGGCGGCCGCGCGTCGCTCGGGTGCGCGGAGCGTCCCGGCCACGGCCGGCGTTTCGAGCCGTTCGACCCCGGGTGGGAGGGGCGCGGCGCGTTGCCGCGGCGCTTCCGGGGCCTCGGGGGCTTCGGCCATTTCGGGTGCTACCTCGCCCTCTGCCAGCGGCTTGGCCGGTGCCGGTGGCGGCGCCTCACGTACGGCCGCTGGCGCTTCGAGCAGGGGGGCCGCTTTCGCCGGGGCGGGCCGGGCCGGCCGGGCCGGCGCCGCCGCCGGCAACCGAGCGTCTTCCGGCTCGGGTACCGCCGCCTCGTCGGAAGCCCGCAACTCGGCCACGGCGTCCCGGGCGGGCGCGCGGACGCGCGGCTCGGGCGCGCGGACAACGTCACGCTCCCGCCCACGCTCCGGAAAACCGGACAGCATAATCAGCAGGGCAATGGCCACCGCCGTACCCGCCCAGGCGAACCCGCGCGACGTGACCACCCGCCGCAACAACGCTCGCCAGCGCTGCACGCTGGTCGGCGAAGCCCGTTCCGCGCCGCCCCGCGGCTGTCTTTCGCCCGGCCCGGTCAGGATGGCCCGCTCGGCTTGGCGCAGCACGGCACCGCTGAGGTCTTCGCCGACGCGTAGCTCGGGCAGGCTTTGGACCGCCATGCTCACTGAACGTAGCTCCTCAAGAGTTTGGCGGGCCGCTGGGCTGTCGGCCAGGAACTGCTCCACACGAGCCCGCTCCGCAACGGTCAACTCGCCGTCGAGATAGGCACTCAGCAATTCGTGTTCCGGCACGTCTTTCATAGGGCTAACACAGGTTCGCAGGGCACGCCGAGGCGGCGGGCACCTGAATGGGTGGCCGTCAGGGGCCCGGTGTCTCCTCAGCCGTAAACATCTCTTTCAATTCCTCCATCAGTTGCAGCCGTCCGCGGTACAACCGGCTGCGCACCGTGCCGATGGGTAAATCGAGGATCTCGGCGATGCTTTCGTAGGAGCAACCGTCGATCTCCCGCAGTACCACCACGGCTCGGTATTCTTCCTTAAGTCCGGCGATCGCGCCGCGGACTTGCTCGCAGCACTCCTTCCGCAACAGGTTGATTTCGGGGCCGTCGCCGACATCGGCCGGCTCCTCCCCCGCGTCTTCCTTCGCTTGTTCGATGGAAACGGCCGGCCGCCGACTGCGGCGATGGCTGATCGCCACGTTGAACGCAATACGATACAGCCACGTGTAAAATGCCGCGTGATGTTGGAACGACTCCAACTTCAAGAACGCCTGGACGAAGGCGTCCTGGACGATGTCCCGCGCGTCCTCGGCGTTGCCGGCCACGTGCGCAATCGTGTTGAATAGCCGGTCCTGATACTTGCAGACCAACTCTCCGAAGGCCGCCGAGCGGCCAGCCAGCGTCTGCTCGATCAGTTGGGCGTCGTCACTCACCGAAGGCACAAAATCGCTCAACGCAGGCACAAAGATATGGACGCGCCGAGGCGTCGGATAGTTCCCACCGGGTTCCGAACCGGGGCGAAAATCGCCTAAACACTGGCGCAAAAAGGACTTACGAAATCTCGGCACGGGCAACGGGACATGCCGGGCTGCAACCCGCGTAACCGTTCAGTAACCGTTCACAGGGGGACTGTCCCCTTCGCATCGAGCGGAGAAAACAACCCGCGCCGCCCCGTGAACGGTTACACCGTTCACGCGCCGGCCGGCGACGGCGACTGATCCGCTTACCCCACAAGGGTGGGGCCGTCAAGGGGGGTACTACGCCCCCCGTCGCGTCGACAACGACCGCCCCATACCATCCTCTTATGATCCATCTTTCGAGGCCGCCTGTCAAACCCCGGAACCCCAGCCGTTACCATTTCGTTGCCAACGGCCGAATTATTCCGAATGGGCGAAGTTTGCAGGCCGAGCCGCCGATACAGGAAAACAGCGTGCAACCGTTCACGGGCCGGCCGGAAACTGGTCCATGTTTCGGCCAACCGATGCCATTTTTCAGGCAAAGACGATGACCGAAAAAGCCGCCCCTTTTCGCGACCGTCCCCTGTGAACGGTTACCACAGCGCGAAATGAGTTGCGTCCCATGAGTTGCGCTCCATGCCCGCCTTATCTGCAAGCATTGCTGAAGCGGTCTTCTCCGCGTGCACGGCGGGCGCCCCCGAGGCGTCCGAGGCCCTGGGGCGCGCGCTCGACTGTCCCCTGACCTTGCACGTCGAATCGCCCGAACCCATCGCATTCGACCGCTTGCCGAGCGAGTTGGCCGGTCCCGGTCTGGTCGTGGTCTTGTACGCCGGGCAGCAAGCGGCCCTCCTGCTGCTTCCGGAAAGCAGCCGTCTGATGCCCCCCTGGTGCGCCGCGCCCGACGCGACCGGGCAGAGCAAGCTCAGCACGCTCGCGCAGGAATTGGGAATGTTGCTGCTGCCGAACGACTGGGCGACGGAACGGTTCGAATGGATCCGCACGGCCGACTTGATCGGTGCGCTGCGGGCGGGGGGGGTGGCCGAAGGGGCGGGCATGATTCCCATGCCGGCCACTACCGAGGACGGCCCATGTGGTGTGCTGCGGCTCATCTGGCCTGCCGCCCGGCCTGAGCAAATCACCCAGCCCACTGAGACGCCGTCGACAGGGAACCTCCCGGAGGCCGGGGCCAAAAAGCCCGCCGGCGGCAAGCGGGCCGCCGCTCGCTCCGGTCGCGCGTCGGCGGGTTCGGCTGGTCTTCGCGGGTTGCCCATCTACTCACGCAGCCTGTTGCGCGTCAAGGTGCCGCTTGTGGTCAGCCTCGCCCACAAACGGCAGCCGGTGGACCGGATTGTCGAGTTGGGGCCGGGCTCGATCATCCAGTTCGACAAGTCGTGCGAGGAGATGCTCGACCTGTACCTCGGCGGCCGCATGATCGCCAACGGCGAGGCGGTCAAGATAGGCGACAAGTTCGGGCTGCGCATCACCAACATCGTCCTGCCCGACGAACGCTTTCACCCGGTGAAGAAGGCGTAGGTCCCCTCGCCGCCCGCAGGCCCGAGTTCGGCAACGAGGCTCGTCAAGTTGCTGAAAGGTGTTGGGTTCCACGTCATTGCCGAAGGCTCTTCTCGAGTTGTCGGATCTGCCGAAACTGCTTGGATGCGTAACCGTTCACGGGCCGACCGGGGACTGGTCCCTTACCGGCACGGCGGGGACAGTCCTCCGTGAACGCTTACATGCAATGAACGGTTACCACTTTCTACTGTTCCACCTTCGCCTTTTCGCGGCGTTTGCTGGGCTTGCACAGGATGAGCAGGCCGAGCCCGATGCCCAAAAAGACCAGGGCGTAGGACATCACCCAGGGTGACGCGCCGCGGGCGCCGCCATCGCCCGCCTGGGCCCAAGCCCGGCCAGCGGGCGCCAGCCAGCAGCCGGCGGTGAGCAGCCAGGCATAGCCGCGGCGCGGGAAGGCTCGTAGGGATTGCATAGGAGCGGCTCCTTATCATGGGGTTGCGCGGCCGGCTGCCGAGGCGATGCCGAGCCAGGCGTCGAGCGGCCGGGCGATGCGGCGGAACTCGGCGGTGGGCATGGCCACGGTGTCCCACTTGGGCGAAATGATGCGAGCGGACGCCGCGTAGTCGGACAGCCGAACGCCCACAAAACCGTATATGTTCTCACGATAGTCGAAAAGCTGGGCCTCCGGAAGGGGCGCCCGATCGGCCAGCACGTCGTAGGCGAACACGAACAACGCCTGGAACGACTCCCCGAACAACTCCTCCCATTGGGCCAGGCTGACGAGGTCGTCGCGGGTCGACCAATTCTTCCAATACTGTTTGGTCTCCTCTCCCGAGGGAAATCGCCGCCCCTTCACGTCGACCAGCCAGGTGATCTCGCCGGGCGAGGAGACGATGAAGTCGAGGCTCTTGATCGAGGCCCCGTTGCTCAACACGCTCCGCTTGGCCTCGTCGACGGCCACGTAAGGCACCCCCCGGCTTCGGAGGTACGCTTCGAACGCGGTCTCGTAGTGATTGTCGCGGTTCATGGGCAGGTGCCCCCGAGCGATGGTCCCGACCCCGCTGATTGTACCCTAAGCCGCCCGGCCCGGCAAAGGGGGAAAAAGAGCCGGAAAAATAGTTGGCGCGGAAAAGGGCCGAATCGGCAAATCTGCTGTTGTGGCGAATCCGACGATCGGCAACAATACCGCAGTTTTCATGAGGGACGGTCTCGGACGGAAGGCCGGCTCGCCACACATTGCCGCGCGGGACACTCGATTCGGGGCAAGCAGACCCAGCCGCCGACGGTTTGCAGGACGCGACCGTCGGGAGTGGCATCCGCGCGAACCCGAACGCAGACCGACAGGAGGGAACCGATGGTCTCGTTGCCCGCTACTTTGATGAGCTTGGCGCTGCTCGGCGCCGGCGAAACCGTCCTTTTGAACTTCTCGGCCGACTGGTGCGCCCCATGCCGAGCGATGAAACCCACCCTGGAGGCGCTCCGTGCGAAAGGCTACCCGGTGCGGAAGGTCGACGTCGAGCGAGAGCCGGCCCTGGCGCAGCGTCTCGGGGTGACGTCGCTGCCCACCTTCGTGATGCTGGCCGACGGGCGGGAGGTGGGGCGACTGGTCGGACGCGCATCGCTCGACCAGCTCGAACAGATGTGTCGGCGGGCACCGGGAACCGCGACGTCCGAAAGCTCCAACCCCTCCGCAGTGGCGGCCGGGGTGCCGCGTGGCCCTGGCGGAGCCGGCCCGGCGTCCCCCGCCAGGGCGCAAGTGGTTCCCGCCGCCGCGACCTCGCCTGCCAATGGCTCGGGCGATTGGCATGACCGCGAAGCGGAAACTGCCGATGACCTGGAGACGGTGCCCCCTTGGGGGGATGCCCAGCATAATCGCGACGACCAACTCATCGCCGCCACGGTCCGCCTGAGAATCCAGGACCCACACGGGCATTCCCGAGGCACCGGCACGCTTATCGACGCACGCGGCGGCGAGGCATTGATTCTCACCTGCGGGCACATCTTTCGCGATTCGCAAGGGAAGGGCCGCATCGAAGTCGACCTGTTCGGCCCGCACGCCTCCCAACGCATTCCCGGCCGGCTTGTGGCGTTCGACCTGAAGACCGACGTCGGGTTGGTGGCCATCCGCGTGCCGGGCACGGTGGCAAGCGCGCGCCTCGCTCCACCCGACCATGAGCTTCAAGTCGGCCAATCGGTCGTCTCGGTCGGGTGCGACCGCGGGGCCGACCCCACCGTCCGGCACAGCCGCGTCAATTCGCTCAACAAGTTCCTCGGGCCGGCGAACATCCAGGTGGCCGGGCAGCCGGTCGAAGGGCGCAGCGGGGGTGGATTGTTCACCACCGAGGGGTACCTCGTCGGCGTCTGCAATGCCGCCGACCCCCAGGACGGCGAGGGACTATTCGCCGCCGCCGAGTGCATTCACGCCATCCTCGACGAGGTCGGACTGGCGTACGTGTACGATCCGAGCCAGCCGGCGCCCCTGCCGTCCGACACGCCCTCCCAGCCCGCGAAACCGGAAGACGAAACCCGGCTGGCAACCGCCGCTCCCTCGCCGTCCACCGAGCCGGTTCGCCGCGGGGCGCTCGAAGAGATCCAGTGGCCGTCCGGTGCCGGGCCGGTGCGGCCCGTCGCCGCGACGCGCGACGATCTGGCGGCATTCGACCGCGACGAGCTTCCCACGCTGGACCGCGACGAGCGTACGGCGCTGGCAGAAATCCGCCGCCGGCTCGACGACGGCTACGAGGTGGTCTGCATCATCCGGCCGCGCGACAACTCGCGGGCAAAGAGCGAGGTTCTGGTCCTCGACAAGGTGTCGTCCGACTTCCTGCAGCACCTCGAGGCCGCCGCCCACGCGGCCGAAAAGCCGCGGTTCACGTCTTCCCGCGAGTAAGCAGGGGGCCTTGCCGCGAGATTCCGAGATTCTGGATTATGTGGATTATGGGGTCAAAGCTTGAATTAGCAGGTTGACTGGAGAGGGAGGGGGTACAATCAGGGCATGGCGAGGCCGTTGCGGATCGAGTTTGCTGGGGCTGTTTATCACGTAACCTCACGGGGGAACGCGAGGCAGGACATCGTGCGCGACGACCTGGACCGGGAGAAGTGGGTCGATTGGCTGCGGCGGACCGTCGAGACGTACAACTGGCGCTTGCACGCATGGGTGCTCATGACCAACCACCTATTCGTCGAAACGCCCGAAGCGAACCTCTCGGCCGGAATGCAGTACTTCGGCGGCAGCTATACGAGCTACTTCAACCGACGAAGATACGCCCGTTTCGTGCGAGCAGGCGTGGAACAGCCGCCGCCTTCTCCATTCGAACAAGCGTTGGCAGGGGTGCTCGTAGGGTCGGATGCCTTTTTCGGACGCGTCCGACGTCTGTTGGACGAGAAGCCCACCGACCGGGGCGTTCCGCAGTTGGACCATTTGCGTGGGCGGCCGACCGTGGAGGCGATCAAGGAGGCGGTTGGGGCGCATTTTGGAGTGGACACGAGCCGCTGGACACCAGGCCACCGGGAGGACGACGCGAGCCGAGCGGTAGCAGCCTACCTGGCGCGTCGTCGCTTCGGTCATCCGGCAGGCAAAGTGGCCGACGCCTTGGGATACCGGATCCCGAGCAGCGTGACCCGCGCTGTTGCGCGGGTCGAGTCGGGCAACGACGAGCTTAACCGCACAGCCACGAGACTAGAGAGCACACTTAACTAATCACTATTCAAGGAAGCCCGGCGAAATGCACCGGGGCTGTCGGTCAGGCGGCGGGCTTCAACTTCATGGGCTCAAGTTGGCCGCGACGGACCTTGTGCCATTTGAGGGTGTTCAGCATGACGACGGCCAAT
>PWXP01000416.1 GCA_003561895.1 Planctomycetaceae bacterium
CTTGCCAGCGTAGCTTCAATTGGCAGAGCACCGCATTCGTAATGCGGGGGTTGTGGGTTCGACTCCCACCGCTGGCTCTAACCGGATACGGCCTCCCACCGTTGCGTCGTGAAACGTCGACTTGCCCACCTGTCGCTCCACTTGCCCACCTGTCGCTCCACTTGCCCACCTGTCGCTCCACTTGCCCACCTGTCGCTCCGTTTGAGAAAGGCTTCGCCGTGGCTCTTCAAGCGGATGGCGAAGCTCGCCGGGGCGGCTACAATGGCCATCGTCGAAGAGTTCGGCCCCGCCGAGATGCTCCGGCAGTTGTCCGACCCCTGGTGGTTTCAGGCTCTCGGCTGCGTGCTCGGGTTCGACTGGCACAGCAGCGGCTTCACCACCGTCACCTGCGAGGCCTTAAGGGAGGCAGCCAAGACCTGCGGGCCCGACCTGGGCATCCTCGTGGCCTATGACCGTAACATTGGCGTGTTGACCGATGCCGTGCAGAGGGCCAATACGAATCGGGAAACCTTGACGCGAACTTTCAGGACCCCACCCAACCGATCATGATCATGAACAGAATCGTACTGAGCGTATCGGCCATAGGCCTCTTTTTCGGGGCATGGGCCGAGCCTGCCCTGCCCGCCCCCATCTTGTGTCCGGATACATCGGCACTGCCGCGGGGAGCCCCGGCGGTGGAAGCGTCCGACGGTGCTCCAACTCCCGAGCATGCTCCCGAACTCGAAGCCCCCGGCCGCCAGGGAGACCTCGAGTTTGACCACACCCTGGGGACCGGCCAGGAAATCGACCCCTTCGGGGCGACGCCGCATGAAGTGGTCGCCGAGATGCTCGCGCTGGCCGAGGTGGACAAGGAAGACGTGGTGTACGACCTCGGCTCCGGCGACGGCCGCATTCCGATCGCCGCCGCCACGGAAGCCGGCGCCCGGGGGGTGGGGGTCGAACTGCGCCCGGAACTGGTCAAGAGGAGCCGCAAGGCGGCCGAGGAGGCCGGCGTGGCCGACCGCGTGCGTTTCCTCAAGAAGGACTTCTTCGAGGTCGACATCAGTGAGGCGACCGTCGTCATGCTCTACCTTTTCCCCCGCACCACGGTCCGATTGCGACCGAAACTGCTCGAGGAACTGGAGCCGGGAACACGGATCGTGGCCTACAATTACGGCATCGAGGGTTGGCCGCGGGACAAGGAGCAGCCGGTCGAGGCGCTGAGCTACGGGACACTCTATTATTGGGTGGTGCCCGCAAACGTGTCGGGTTCGTGGGAGGGCCTGATCTCGCTTGGTTCGGAGGGCGGCCGCCGGTTCACCTTGCAGTTTGATCAGACGTTCCAGCAGGTCCGCGGCCATGTGATGATCGGAGACGAGCAACTGCCGCTGCACGATGTCGAACTGGAGGCCGACAACCTGACCTTCACGCTGAGCCTGCCCGGCGAGGAACGGCTAATGTTGGCAGGGAAGGTGGCGGGGGGCCGTATGCGGGGGGTAGTCAGGCCCGCACAAAGTAACGGGGGCGAGCAGAAATGGACGTGGCGAGTCGTTCGGGATCCTGCGACGAAGACGTCGATCGATCCGGGGCTTCCGGCCCCTGTGGTGCGCGAACCAAAATAACCCCCAGCACGCCTTTTCGCCCGGATGCGCCGCAAGGCCCCTTGATTTGGGCGTATGTATAGGCGCCGTCATCCCCTTGCGGGACCCGCCGGTGCGTGGTAAACTTCTGGTTTTGGTAAGCGTTCACGGGTCGGAAATCGTCCCGGTGCTCGGCCGCGGCAGGAAATTAGCCGCAACGCGCTAGCGTCCGGTTCTTGTTTCAAGCCAGGCAAACCGGGGCTAGCCCTGCGGCTAATTTCCGACCCGTGAACGCTTACTGGTTTTGGTTGTCCCCGTCCCCGAGGGGTCGGAAGACTTCGGTTCCCATTGGAGTTCTGGATTTGATATTCGGCGGCGGGTTCACCAGCCGTCGGCGGCTTGGGGCGGCTAATTGCCCGGACGATTCACCAACCGTGGAGTTCCTTTCGATGCCGGAAACGCAAGGCTTCGACGTGAAGCACGTGGTCCTATACGACGGGTCATTCGGCCCTCACGAGATTGAGCAGTTGGTGCGTGCGATCGCCCACGACCAGGGCAACTTTCGCGCGCTGCGCGATGCGGTGGCCGAGTTGCAGAAGCGGGAGAACCCGACCCCTGCGAGCTACGTGCGCCTGGGAGTTTGCTTGTATTTGCTGGGGCGGTACTACGCGGCCATCGAGGCCCTACAGCGGGGCGACGGGGGCGCCCTGGCCCATTACTACCTGGCAAAGGCTTACGCCGCACGGCACTACTTCGACAAAGCGCTGGAAAGTTGGGAGGCGGCCCGAAAGGCCGGCTACGAGGCCGATGCCTGCGCGCTGGGCCGAGCGCAAACCCTTCGAAATGCCGGGGACGGGAAGGCGGCGCTCGAAGTGCTCGATTCGTGCTCCGGCGCCGTCGAGCAAACCGCCGAGTACCTGGCCCAACGGGCGGCCACGGTGGCGGCGCTGGGTGGCAATCCGAACGAAGTGGTCGCCCTGTACCAGCGCGCCCTCGAGGCCGACCCAGACCACCCTGGGGCCCTGTTCGGGTTGGGCTCGGAAAACGACCGCTACGGCAACGACGTCACGGCCATGGGGCTGTACCGCAAGGGCGCCGAGCGGTTTCCCACCCACGTTGGCTCTCTGCTGAACCTCGGAATTCTCTACGAGGACCACGAGCAGTACGACCAAGCGTCCCAGTGCTTCCAGCGCATCCTGGACGCCTTTCCCGACCACCCTCGGGCGAGATTGTTCCTGAAGGATACCCAGGCCTCCAGCGAACAATACTACGACGAGGACGCGCAGAAGAAGCGCGACCGGATGGGCCAGATTCTGAATATCCCCGTGACCGATTTCGAACTGTCGGTTCGCAGCCGGAACTGCCTCCAGAAGATGGGTATTATGACCCTGGGCGATCTGTGCCGCTGCACCGAGGCGGAACTGCTGGCCAGCAAGAACTTCGGTGAAACAAGCTTGGTCGAGATCAAGGACATGCTCTATGCCCGAGGCCTGCACCTCGGGCAATTCGCCGCCGAGCGGCACCCCCCCGAGGTATCCGAGCCCGAAATCATCACCGCCGAGGACCAGGCAATACTCAATAAGCCCCTCGCCGAATTGAACCTTTCGGTTCGCGCCCGCAAGTGCCTGGTTAAGCTGGGCATCAACACCCTGGGCGACCTGACTCGCCGCACCGGCGACGAGCTGCTTGCATGCAAGAACTTCGGCGTCACCAGCCTCAACGAGGTCCGCGAGAAGCTTGCCCTCGAGGGCCTGAAGCTTCGGGGGGAATAGACCGCCGGCGCGCGCGACCAGGGCGGGCATGGGCATTCATGGTGTAACCCTTTGACGGGGCTCGTGGTGGCCGGCAAGGGGGCTCGGTCCATTTTTTGGCCTTTGTTTCTCCCTGAAAATAACGTCTGTTGGCCGAAAAAGGGACCTGCCCCCGGCCGTCCCGTGAACGGTTGCCTCATGGCGAACTCCGCGTCCTCCTTTACAGTTCTCCATTCCGACGCGCACGGCCGAGCGAGGCGCAGCATGTACGCAACGTCCCGCGGAACCGTCGAGATGCCGGCGTTCATGCCGGTGGCCACTCAGGGCACCGTCAAGGGCCTGGACCCCCGGTCGCTTGGCGGCACGGGCACGCAAATGGTGTTGGCCAACGCCTACCACCTGGCCTTCCGGCCGGGCGAGGAGGTGGTGGCCGCGGTGGGCGGGTTGCACCGATTCATGGGCTGGGACGGCCCCATCCTGACCGACAGCGGCGGATTCCAGATATTCAGTCTGGCTGAGCGAACCCGCATTACCGAAGACCACGCCGTCTTTCGCTCGCACATCGACGGCCGGGAAGTGGCGGTCTCGCCCGAACGCGCGATCGCCATCCAGGAGGCGCTCGGTAGCGACGTGGCCATGGTGCTCGATCACGTGGTGGCGCTGCCGAACGACCCCGGACTCGTGCGCGAAGCCGCCGAACGGTCGGTCCGGTGGGCGCGGCGCTGCCGCGATGCCGCCCGGCGCAGCGACCAGGCGCTGTTCGGCATCGTGCAGGGCGGGCTCGACGCCGGCCTGCGGCGATGGTGCGCCGAACAGTTGACGCGGCTCGACCTGGACGGCTACGCCGTGGGTGGGCTGAGCGTCGGCGAACCGCCGGCCGCCATGTACCGCACGCTCGACGCCACCGTGCCGGTCCTGCCCGCCGACCGGCCGCGGTATCTGATGGGAGTCGGACGCCCGGAAGACCTGCTCGAAGCCGTGCACCGCGGCATCGACCTGTTCGACTGCGTGATGCCGACGCGCAACGGCCGCAACGCCCTGGCTTTTACCGACGAGGGGCCGTTGCGTTTGCGGAACCTGAAGTTCGAGCGCGACCAGCGCCCGCTCGAGGCCGGCTGCTCCTGCCCGGCCTGTTGCCACAGCCGGGCGTACCTGCGGCACCTATTCCTGGCCCGCGAAATGCTCGGCCCCATCCTGCTATCGTTGCACAACGTGACCTACTACCAGCGGCTGATGGCCGCAGCGCGGCGGGCTATTGCCGAGGATCGATTCGGACCGTTCCGGCGGGAAAAAATGCTGGGTTGGGCCGCGGGCCCGGAGCCCCGTTAGGGGGGCTCTTCTCCGCCGAAGTCGATTTCGATGGGCATCAGGCCGCCATGGACCTCGTATCTCGCCCAGCGGTACTTGTAGCGGCTGATGAGCCGTTCGGGACTGGTGAAATAGTGCCCCATCTCCATCAGGTCGGCCTCGTCGGGATCGGTGCCGCGCGGCCGGCCCACGTTTCGGGAGATGATGAGGATGTGGTAGTCGCCGCGATCGGGTACGATCAGGTCGAAGCGTCCTTCCGCGTCAGCCCGCGTGTAGGCCCCGCCCAATTCCTCCAGCAGCCGAAGGCTTCGGAGCGACCCCGGCGGGTCGGGGTCCTGGGGTCGGATTCCGTGAATGGAAATGGACGGCTCGGGCCTGACGCCGGACGGCAGCGCGACGATCACGGCCCGTTCGTCGCCGACCACTCGTTGCGGTTCCGGCCGGTAGACGATGCGCCCCTCGACGAGCGTTCGTTCCTGCAACGCCGCCTCGTGCTCTTGTTTCAACTCGAACGTCGCGTTTCCCCGCCCGATGAAATAGCCCGCCCCGAAGAATACCAGGGCCAGGAACACCACCAGCGCGCCCTGAACGTACAGCGTGCGCCGCGGGAACAGGATCATCCCGCCGGGAACCGTGGGGGCCGACGACTCGCTCGCTTCCCTAGGCTTCCTTCGCTGCTTCGCCTCCCGCACCGGCGGTGGGCCGGGGGAATCGGTGCCAGCAGGCTGGGCCGGCGGCGCCTTCGTGCGGCGGCGCTTTGGAGCAAGTTCCACCGCCTCCGGGGCGTCGTCGTAAACGGCGAAATCCGACTCGGTGGCCACCGGGTTCGAATTGCCGTGGCTGGAACGCAATGCAACGCCTACGGCGGCGGCCTCCGGGCTCGGAACGGTTTGGGTCAACCCGCACTTCGGACAGTCGATCTCACTGCCGGCCTTTCGGCTGGCAATCCCGAGCAGTTGTTCGCAACGTTGGCAGGGAAACCGGATTGGCATAAGGATCTTCGGGCAAGTTGGGAAATGGGGCAGAACGGTGACCCAACGCCTCGCGACGTTGAGCCGGCTGATTTCCGTCTCGGACGGGGCGCGACGGGCTTGATCGTAAGTTTGCGAAACGACATCACTGCCATCATTTCGCAAGGTTACGATCAAGCCCGGCGCGACAGTCAAGGGAGTTCGCTCTTTCCTCTACCCTACAATGAGCGGCCTTGGTCTGCCAGGATCGTCCTTGCCTGCGGCGCTGGCGGCTCGTTCGGAAATTAGTTCGAACGGGCCGATGGGACCACCCAGAAAGGGCTGCTATTCGTCGGTTTTTTGTGCGTGGCGCGCGCCTCGTAGCAGATGCCCGTCGTCCCGCTGGCACAGCGATTGGACGGCGAGCACGAGCAGCAGGGCAATGAGCGACACGCACCATAGCGCCCCAACGGCCCAGCTTGTGTAGACAAGGACCTGTGCGCCGACGGCGTCGCCCATTGCGCCGAGCAGGGCTGAGAGGACCAGGACTACGCACACGGTCACGGGCAGAACGAGGGCTCCCCCGAGCAGAAACAGGACAATTCCACGCGGTATTGGTCCAGGGTTCATTGAGGTTCCCGATAAGTGGTTTGATGGCCTGCGGGTGTGGCGCCACCCGACCGTGGCAACTCCGAACTCGGCCACGCCCCGTTACAGACGTTCCCGCTTTTCCGTTGCTAGGTGCAGGCCCCACTAATGTAGTAGGCACACGCCGGTGTGCCGTCACCCGGCAGAGCAGTCTGCACTTAGAAACGGAAGGGCCGACGTTCCAATCGCCCCAATTCTCCCAGGCCGCAAAGTCGCTGTCAAGGTACGGCGGAATCCGAACACAGGGGGGCGAAACTCCAGTTACCCCAGCTTAGATGACCACCCATTATTGGCACGGAGGGCTGGCTTGGCAGGCCGACGGTGTTGAACAGCAGCTTACCGTTGGCGCCGAGCCCTGAGGGAATGGATCGACAGGTTTTCCCCAATCGACGGTCCACATTTCCTGGGAAAGGGAACGATCGGCTCACCGTAACATCATACTGCCAATAGGTTTGCGATTGAGTCGTCTCATGGAGCCTCTTTTCCCAACACCATTTTCCCGGCGGCGCGGTACAATGGGGGCTGTTAGGCCGATGGGCCGGAACGCTTGTCGGCATGGAAGTGCCGGAATGCGGGCCGGAGTGGAGTCCCAGCCGTCGCCAAAGGGGAACCCAGCCCCCCTTTGACAAGCCGCGTCCCTTGGGGCGCGGCCCCCCGGCGGTGGGACTCCGCGCCGGCCCGCCGTGTTTCCGGGCTCTCTTAATTTGGGCATATTCGTGCCGCTTGTGGGGGGCGGATCTCTTGTGGCAAGTAAGGAATACTACGCATGACGCAACAACTCAATTCAGAATCGGTCACCGTGGAAAACGCTTCGGAGGAGTATCTGGGCCGTTGGAACCGGCTGGTTAGCACGACCAACTGGGAGAAGGGCCGCATTATCTACGAGTGGCGGGCATCGCTCGAAGGGGCCGGCGCGCTGCCGGGCACCTACACCGACGACGCCTGGGCACGCCATGTCGGAAACGTTTCGCCGCAGCACACGGGCCGCCTGCGCCGCGTGTGGGAGCGGTTTGGCGGTCAGTATGAGGGGTATGCCGGGCTGTACTGGAGCCACTTTCAGGCGGCACTCGACTGGCCCGACGCCGAAATGTGGCTCGAGGGCGCCGTACAGAACCGCTGGTCTATCGCCCAAATGCGCCAGCAGCGGTGGGAGTCGATGGGCGCCCCGGCCGACTTGAAGCCGCAACCGGAAGAGGTGGTGGCGGCCGAGTTGGACGAAGACGTCAGTGCGGACGACGACACGCCCCGCGCCGAGCCGGTTCCCGGCACGCCCTCGGAGGTGCGCGACACCGAGTCGGAACGGGCCGCGGCCGGGTTCGACGATGCGCCGCTGGACGAGGCTCCGTCGGGCGAATTCGCCGAGAGTTCGGCCACGGCCGTTGCGGTGGATCCTAACCGCCCCTTTGAGGGGCTGCCCGCGATGCCGCCCGACCTGGACGAGGCCTTCGAGGCGGTGAAGCTGGCGATTCTCAGCCATCGGATGACCGGCTGGGACGAGGTTCCCCAGGACGCCGTGCTGCGCTGGCTGGAGGCCATGCGGTGTTTTGCGCTGGCGCCGGCGGATGCGGGATAGTCAGTTCTTCGCCGCGTACAGTTCAGCGAATTCGAGCGACCAGTTGTCGACCCATTCGTGGAATGTCGTGAGGTCGACTTCGGTAAGCCGCTGGTACTGGGTGCGGTTGAACACTTCGCGGTTGTTCACGGTGCCCTTCGCTGCCAGTTCGAACACGTGGTATTCGTTGGGCGGGCGGATGACCATTTCGAGACGGCTGAATAGAGTGGTGCGCCGCTTGGCCCGCACGCGGAGGTCGTCGCGGCTGATGGCTGCGCCCCAGCCTTTCTCGCCGTAGATGGTTTCGAAGCGGAAGCCGGGGAACTGGTCGGCTACCTGGCGGAGGCACCGCTCGATCCGCTCGGAGATGTCGAGCCGGTACTGCGAATGGAGCCGGGCCAGTTCCTTTTCATTCAATTCGCGTTCCGCCTGGGCGCGGGCGCGCGCATCGCTAGCGCGGTGGCCGCGCTGGATCGCTTTTTCGAGGCGTTTCTGGAAGTCCATGGAAACAGGTTGGTTCTCCAAGGAAGCGGCCACCGCGGCCGAAGTCGGCGGCCTTAGCTACAATTGCCGACTACGCAACGGTTCACAGGGGACGCTCCCCTCTTCGGCCGGTAGGGGGACGGGTCCATTTTTCGGGCAGCATCTTCTTCGGAAAGCAGCGCTCGTTGTTCGAAAAAGGGACCAGTCCCCCGCGGGCCGGTGAACGGTTATCCGGCTACGATGGATCGGTGGGCGGATTTGGTTCGGGCGGTTCCTCGCGGTGCAGCTCGGCAGGCGGCGGTTGGGCAGCCTCGGGTTCCTGGCTTTCCGGCGACGGGGTTTCCGGCGACTGGGCCTCCGGCGACGGGGTTTCCGGCGACTGGGCCTCCGGCGACGGGGTTTCCGGCGACGGGGTTTCCGGCGACGGGGTTTCCGGCGACTGGGCCTCCGGCGTGGGTTTCGGCGGCTCCTTGGTCCCGTCCTTGGCCTTCGAGGCGGGCTTCGCTTCGGACTCTTTTTGGGAGTAGAACTGGAGCAGGTCGCTGAAGGTGCGCATGGGCTCCTTGCCGGCCTTCATCTCGTCGGTAATCGGCGGGGCCGGCTTCGCCCGAGGTTTGGGACGATCCTGGGCCGGCCGGGCGCGTGCTGCGGGCGGCTTGCCACGTGGTCGACCCCGCCCGCCTTCACCGGCGCGAGGTTTGCCTGGGCCGCGTCTCCCCGCGCCTCTGTCGTGGGGTGCGGCCGCGCCCCGGCCTTCCTCGCCGCCGGGCGGCTTCCGGCGGCGCTTCGAGGCCCGGCGGTCGGCCGGTGCGCCGGCCCCGTCCGTTGGAGGCGGTTTTCGCGGCGCCCGCGCGGCGCCCGGCGGAATCATCGTGAGCGAAACCCGCCGGCGCTCCTTGTCGACGTCCAGGACCCACGTCTTCACGACGTTGCCGACGGCCACCACCTCGTGGGGGTCGGGCACGAACCGGTCGGCCAGCCGGCTGACGTGGACCAGGCCGCTGTCGTGCAGGCCGATGTCCACAAAGCAGCCGAAGTCCACCACGTTGAGCACCGTGCCGATCAGTTCCATGCCTGGAGTGAGGTCTTCCAGCTTGAGGACGCCCTGCTTGAAGACGGGCTTGGGCAGGTCGTCGCGCGGGTCGCGTCCGGGGCGAACCAGTTGGGCTACAATGTCGCGGAGCAACAGTGTGCCCACGTTGAGTTCGGCGGCCCGCTGTTCCAGTTTGGCCTGCCGGACCTGCTCGGCCAGCGCCGCAGCGGATTCCTTGTCGGTAAGGGCTTCCACCTTCGCGCCGAGTGTTTCGAGCACCTCCGCGGCGACTTCGTAGCTCTCCGGGTGGATCCACGTGGCGTCGAGCGGGTTGTGGCCGTGGGCGATTTTCAGGAAGCCGGCTGCTTGAACGAACGTCGCCTCGCCGAGGCCGGGTACGTTGCGAAGCTGCTCGCGCGTGCGGAAGGGGCCGTGCTCCAGTCGATGCTCATACACCCGCCACGCTGTGAGCTGGTTCAGCCCCGAAACGTAACGCAGCAGGGCGGGGCTGGCCGTGTTCACCTCCACGCCCACGTAGTTGACGCACGATTCGACCACTTCGTCGAGCGAGGTGCGCAGGTGCTTCGCCCGCACGTCGTGCTGATACAGGCCGACGCCGATATTGGCCGGATCGATCTTTACCAGTTCGCTAAGCGGGTCGAGCAGGCGGCGGCCGATGGAGATGGCCCCGCGGAGGCTGGCGTCGTAGTTGGGAAACTCCTCGCGCCCCAGCCGGCTGGTCGAATAGACGCTGGCTCCCGCCTCGTTGACGATCACGTACGAGACGCCGTCGCCGTGCAGGTCGCCGGCCAGCAGGCCGGCGAAGAAATCCTCGGTCTGCCGGCAGCCGGTGCCGTTGCCGATGGCCACCACGGACAGGCCGTACCGGCGGATCATGTCGACCGCCTTTTGCTTGCCCAGTTCGGTGCGTTCCGGCCGTCCAACCAGGTAAATGACCCCATGTTCCAGAACGTTGCCGAACTGGTCGAGCGCGACCAGTTTACAGCCGTTTCGGAAGCCCGGATCGACGGCCAGCACGCGGCGGCCGTGGATGGGCGGCTGCAAGAGGAGGTTCCGCAGGTTCTTGGCGAACACGCTGACGGCGTGAAACTCGGCCTTGTCGGTCAACTCGCGCCTGGCTTCGCGTTCCAGGGCGGGAAGGATCAGCCGGGCCAGCGCGTCGCGGGCGCAGCCGCGCAGGTAGTCGGCATGCGGATGGCCTTCCGGTATCAGTCGCTCGTCGATCGTCCGGTGCATGGCGTCCAGATCGGCATCAATTTTGACTCTGAGAACCCGGGCCCGCTCGCCGCGGTTGATGGCCAAAACGCGATGCGGCGGGATTTTGCGCAGCCCTTCGCAGAAGTCGAAGTAATCGCGAAAGGCTTCGATCTGCTGCTGCTCGATCTTTTTGCGTTTCTGCGTCTTGCGTTCTGCTTTGGTCTGTTTCTGTTTGCCCTTGGAACGGCGTGCGCGTTTCCGGTCCGGTCGAGGCTTGTCCGGCTCCGGGTTCGGAACCGACTGCGGATTGGAGTGCGGGGGGCCAGGAATGGCTGGATCACCCATCGGTTCCGGCCCAGCGGGCACCCCTTCGGCCGAGTGGTCCTCCGCCGATTCCGCTCCGGCCAACTCGCCGTGTTTGGGCGTTTCTTCAGGAGCCCTCGTGTTTGGGGGTGCCGGCCCTGCCGGAGCAGGGTTTTCTGCCGTTGCTTCCGGTTCGGAAGCCGTTGTGGATTTTGGGCCCGTCGGGTGGGAGGGCACTGCCATATCGGGTGGTGGCGTAGGCGGCGACTCCGGTCTGGATGGCTGCGAAGCGGTGGCAAATTCTGCCGACTCAGGCTGCCCCTCCGGCTTGGACTCACCGCCGATGCGTGTGCTGACGAGCTTCCCCGTTCGGTGCAATATCTCGCGAAGCCTCTGTCGCAGCTCGGCCCGCTCGCTGAACTGTTCAGCCAGGATATGCCCGGCGCCGAGGAGGGCGTCGGCCCCGGTATGGACCTGGCGGTCGACATTGGCGAAATCGGCGGCCCGGGCGTCGAGGTCGGCACAGGCGGGATCGGCGATGAGGATCTCGCGTGCCAGGTTTTCCAATCCTCGCTCGCGGGCCTGGGTGGCGAGGGTTTGTTTTCGCGGCTTGAACGGCAGATACAGGTCTTCGAGCCGCTTCGGCGTGGTTGCCGCGAGAATCTCCTCCGAAAGCTGCTCGGTGAGCTTTCCCTGCGCTTCGATGGACCGGAGGATCGTCTGTTTCCGCTCGGCGAGTTGGCGCAGCTTCTCCAGCCGGCCCTGGACGTGCCGTATCTGCTCCTCGTCGAGGCCGCCGGTCTGGTCCTTCCGGTAGCGTGTAATGAAGGGAACCGTGTTGCCTTCGTCGAGCAACTCGACCACCGCCTGGACCTGGCGGAGGGGTATGCTCATGCCGCGGGCAACATGCCTTAGGTCGATGGTAACCGTGGGTATCATACACTAACCCAGTTCGTCCGAGCCGGGGCTCGAAGCCGTGACAATCCGGCGAGTCCTATCGACCCGCACGCTGATAACGATCCCTTCCTGCCGCCGAACCGTAGGAATACGACCGGGGGTCAAAGACGTTATTTTCGCCGAAATAGATCAAACCCACAAGGCACCTATTGCCGATACAGGAGGAAGCCTAACAGGGTGGGCACTCAAGCCAAAGGATTTGCTCGCATGCGTCCGACCCATTTACGAGTCTATTACGGCCCTCAGGACGATTACGGTTCCGTGCAGGTGGCGGAACAGCCCTCACATCGCGAGAACGTAACGGTTCCTCTTGCCGATGTGTTGCCGTTGCTGGCCGATGCGGTCCAGTCGCAGCGTACGTGGCTGGGCGACTTCGCCGAGGACGAAATCACGATTACGATGGACCTTTACGAAGTTCTCCTAGCTTACCAGCATTACCGTCGTCCCTCGGCGTAGTGTCTCGCAGCTTTGGCGCCGGTTCCGCGCTGCTGCCAACGGCAGCGTTGGAGCGCACCATCGAACGGTGGAGCGACCGGATCGCCTGCTCGCGAGTTGGGAAAATCCCCCACAGGGCGTCGAGCCGGGTGGTCTTATGTAAGTTTAGACCGGGTACGGCGCGCCGGCAAGCCCCAATGCCTCGCAGGCGGGCCATATTGATAAGGGTGTGGAACCTGATTCCTTGTTCCCGGTCGGCCGGCGACCTGTCTGCCCAAGAAGAACGCAGATTCCGGCCACGGTGAGGCTATAATGCATATTGGGCTTCGGCCGGCCGCGCGGTTATGGGAGGCCCGGCACGTGTGGAGCGGCCGTTGGGGCTATGCGTGCCGGACGAGGTGAACACCTTCCCGACCGCACGGTACCGCACCGACAATGGAGCCGCGAGGTGAACCGCGACAATCCCGTGCAACCTTCCGAATCTGCGCATCCCTCCTCAGCCCCGCCCACGGCCAGCACCGGCCGTGACGACCAGGCGGGGGTTCGGGCTGCGCCGCGCCGGCTGGCGGAGTTGATCGAGAAGATCAAGGAATCGGCCGACAAGTTGGCGTCGGACCGGGCAACGCGGGGCGATCTGAAGATTCTCAGCCGCACGCTTCGGGAATTACGATATGCTTTCAAGGTCTTCACCCCCTACCGCACCGTGCGGAAGGTGACCGTCTTCGGCTCGGCCCGCACCGCCAAGGACCAACCCTGCTACCGGCAGGCCGTCGAATTCGGCCGCCGGATGGCCGCCCGCGACTGGCTCGTCGTCACCGGCGCCGCCAGCGGCATCATGGAGGCCGGCCACGAGGGCGCCGGCCGGGAACGGTCGATGGGCCTGAACATCCTTCTGCCCTTCGAGCAGGAGGCCAATCCGATCATCGCCGGCGACTCGAAGCTGGTGCACATGAAGTACTTCTTCACGCGCAAACTCATGTTTGTGAAGGAAACCCACGCCATCTGCCTGCTGCCCGGCGGGTTCGGCACCCTCGACGAAGGCCTCGAAGTGCTCACGTTGCTGCAAACCGGCAAGCGCGACCCCGCGCCCGTGGTCCTGCTCGACGAGCCGGGCGGCACCTACTGGCGCGGTTTCGACCGGTTTGTGCGGGAACAGTTGCTCAGCACCGGCATGATCGACCCGCACGACCTGTCGCTTTATCGGGTTACCGATCGGGTCGACGAGGCCGTCGATGAAATGACCGGCTTCTACCGCGTGTACCACAGTATGCGGTACGTTCACGCCAACCTGGTCATGCGGCTTCTGGCGCCGCCGAGGCCGGAACTGCTCGATCGTATCCGCCAGGACTTTACCGACATGGTCACCTCAGGCACCTTCAGCTTGGGCGGTCCGCTGCTGGAGGAGAAGGACGAGCCCGAACTGGCCGACCTACCCCGCCTCGTCTTCACCTTCGACCGCCGCAACTGCGGCCGCCTGCGCGAACTGATCGACTTGCTCAATGGGCGGCGCGGATAGCGCCGTCGTGCTGGGTCTGGGCGAGGCGGACGACAAGCAGCTTCTGCCCCGGCTCCCCCTCAGTGGTGGTGAAGAAATGATGTCCGAGACTGCCGGGCCGGTCGGGGAGACTGGTCAGCACGAGCATGTCGCCGGGCAGGAATTTCGCGGAGAAGCCCATCCGGTCGAACGTGTGGCGGGGGCGACCGGTTTCCATCTGGAGGACGCCCTGCCGGCCGACCCAGCGCTGCCGGGCATGCTCGTGGTGCAGTTCGGGAACGAGGCTCAGACCCACCCGGCCGTCCGGTTGGGGAACGGCCTTCAACGCCAGCACGCCCTGAGCCTGCCGGTAGGTGCGGCCGCGCACCTCGCCGTCGTCGGCAACGAGGACGGGCAGGGACTCGTAGACCGATGAGGCAACGACTTCGTTTCGGCGGCCCGGCCGGGTCTGAAGATGCCGTCGCATGACCGTAGGTTTGGCTTCGAGTTCGCTCAGTTCGGTTTCGACGGGCTCATCGGTGGGCGGCGGCTTGTCTGCCAATTCGAGCAATTGCGAAAGCGCCACGGGTATCTGCCCGTACACCATGCCCGCGCGAAACCCATTGGACCACAGGTGCTGGCGGACCTCGGCGGGAATCCGCTGTTCGTCCACTTCATTCCACAGGGCGCCGTGGAGCCGTTCATCGCCGGGGGGGCAACGCACGAAGAACACCTCGATTACGAAGGTGTCGGGCGACATTTGGGCGGGGCGCAGCGGCAGTTCGGCCTTCTGCTCCGGCAGGCGCGCGCAGCCGAACCATGTGCAGAACGCGGCCAACACCCCGGCGCTACGTGCCGGCATCGATAGCATCGATCGACGGGGGGGAATGAGAAAAGACCTTCAGATACGCTGGAAAGAAAAGCCTTGCGAAACGACAACGGTTCGGGAAGGTATCGGGCGTACCACCGCGTGTCAATGCCGATCAGGCCGTATCCGACCGGCCGCGAAGCTGCGCACCTGCCTCGTATTGCCCATATTGCCCACGCTCCCGGCTGATGGCTTTCGGCTGGAGAATTGGCGCGGTCGAGTTGGCGTTCCGCGGGAGTTTTTTTCCGGAAATCCTAGCGAAATACGCGATATCGGTATGGACTCGCATTTCGCAACGTGGGTAGAATGCGATTCTCCAGTTGCTGTCGCAGGGCGGCAGTGGAACCTAATGGGGGGCTCTTCCGTTTCCAGACTGCTTGGTCCGAAGACGGCACAGCGGCGTGTGCCTACTATACTCGCCGCGGCCTAAAACTGCGCTTTCCGTAGGATGGGCTTTAGCCCGTCAAGGCGAAGACGGACAAGAATGTCCATCCTACAAAAGCGCAATAACGGCACGCGGCGAGTATACATTGGCGCGGCCTGAACCTAGAAACGGAAAA
Source organism: Planctomycetaceae bacterium (assembly GCA_003561895.1). Classification (GTDB taxonomy): domain Bacteria; phylum Planctomycetota; class Planctomycetia; order Pirellulales; family Thermoguttaceae; genus PWXP01. The sequence goes on from PWXP01000416.1 coordinate 15,100, forward strand.
GCCCTAATCGGGAGACGGCGGCCCAGACGGGTGGGACGCAACATATTGTGTTTTTTGCCGCGAGGGCGCGGCCGGTCGGGCCGGGTACTTCGATCTCGCGGGGCAGCGTTCAAGGAGGGACCTTTCATGTTCACTAGGCACACCGTGGTATCCATTAGATGTCTTGGCTTGGCAGCCGCCCTGGCCGCCTTTCCGTTCGAAAGGGGGCTGGCCGACACCGAAACGCCCTCTCCCGCGCCGGAGATTCCGGCCATGGAGGCGGTCTTAGCTACCGACCAGCCGGTCGGACCGCCCGCCGCATCCCAAGCAGCCGCCGGCAGCGCCGATCATTCCAGCCTGGAGTTGGGTAATCCCAACGGGCTCGATCTTCCGGACGCCCGGGCCACCGAACTGCCGGCCGTAGCGGACGGGCAGGAACCGACGCCGGCAATTCGTCTCCTGCCGGAAGAGGACGGCGAGCCGGCCGGCGCCGCAGAGGAGACGCCGGAGGCCGCCGAGGGCGGCGTGATTGAGCTGCCGCGTACGGCCGACGATCCACCGCTGGAGCCGGTGCCCGATCCGCTCGAAAGCGAAACGCCGATTATCGAGGCCGCCAGCTTCAAAGGGGTTACCCCGGGCGTAACCACGCTCGAACAAGTGCAGAAGGTATGGGGCGCGCCCCGGGAAATAACACGGCAGGACGGCATGCTCGTCCACCTCTACGCGATCAACCCGTTCGACCGAATCGAGGTCAGTTATTTCGACAACGAGGTCACGTCGGTGGTCGTCCGCTTCCAGCGCTCCTTTCCGGCCAGGACGGTGGCCGAGCAGCTTGAACTGGGCGGCATGGTGCCGGTGCTCATCTCGAACGAACTGGGCGAGATTCTCGGCCAGGCGTATCCGGAGCGGGGGGTTCTGTTCGCGTTCGATCCCAGCGACGTGCCGGGGAAGCCCACCATGCAGGTCGCCCAAATCATCCTCGAACCGATCACTGCAGAATCGTTCGTGCTCCGGGCCGAGACGCACCTGGGCACCGAATACCAGCAGAGCCAGCGCGATCTGGAGTATGCCATCACCTTGGAGCAGGACAACGCCAGAGCCCATTGGCTGCTCAGCCGCATTCAATTGACGCTCGGCGCCTTCGAAGAGGCGCTGGCTTCCAGCGCCAGGGCGGTGGAGTTGGACGGCGGCGAGGTGCGCTACCGGGTGACGCGCGCCCAGGTGCTCGGGCAGGTGGGCGATCTGAAGGCGGCCATCGCCGAGGCCGAGCAGGCCGTACAATCGGCCGATCGCCGGCCCCACGTGAAGGCCCGCGCGCTGTGCCTGCTGGGCGACCTGCACGCTTCCGGCGGCCGGCCCGATTATCGCCGGGCCCTGAAGCATCACATGGACGCCATTCGCGTGGCGGCCGCGCTGGTCGAGGAAAAGCATCCGGCCGTGCGTCTTGCGGCCAAGGAGGTGCTGATCGACGCGCACCTGGGGGCCGCCCACGATATTGCCTGGGGCGAGTGGGACGACAAAGCGACGGCCGTACCCGAGTGGCTCGCCCGGGCCAAGGCCGTCGTCGAGGACGTCATTGAGAATGAGTTGGGCGACGAAGAGCACCGGTTCCGACTCGCCACCCGGGCCCTGGCCGCCTGTGTCGGCCTGCGCGGCGAAGTGGACCCGGGCGCGTGGACCGAGGAAGCCTTGCGGACGGGCGAACTGCTGGTCGAGGCCGCCGGCGGTCAGCCCGAACGCGCCGCCCGCCTGCGGTGGGAACTGGGCATGGCGCTGTACGACGCGCTGCAAGTTTACCAAATGCGGGACGAACACGAACTGGCCCTGCAATTCGGCGAGAAGGCCATCGACTACCTGGAAGAAGCGGCCGATGCGGCCTCGGCGCCCACCACCGGTTACCTGCTGGGCCGGCTCTACTTCCGCCTGGGCGCCATGCACGCCATTCGCGACGGGAACCACCGCGAGGCCACGGTCTGGTTCGACCGGGCTTTACGGGAAATCGACAAGCCCATTCCCCCCGGCGCCGCCGCAGAACTCGGACGCCACGGCGAGACGTTCGTCAGCATGGGCGTATCGTATTGGGAGACCGAACAGCACGATCGGGCCGTCGAGCTGACCGACCAGGGACTGGCGTTCATGCAGCAGGCCGTCGAACAAGGCTCGCTCGATGCCGAGGCCCTGGCCGTACCATATAACAATCTCTCCGCGATGCACCGGCAGATGGGCCGGGAAGAGGAAGCCCGCCGGTTCGAACAGATGGCCGCCCAGCCGAAGGATGCGCGGTTGCGGTAGGCTGCCCGCCGGCCGCTCTCGGGCTTCGATCATCATCGCCCGGACAACGACAACCGCCACGGCTTCGCGCATTTCGCCCCCCGCCGGGTCGGGATGGACGTTTCTACGCGCAGACGCTTCTGGTATCCTGGGCGCCTCGGGCGGTACGAAACCACGGCCGCCAATCGCCACGGGCGTAAAGGGGTTCAGACGATATGCTATTCCGGCTGCTGTTGCTGTTTACCGTAGTGCCGATGGTGGAACTGGTGCTCCTGCTAGTCCTGGCCGACCACACGAGTTGGTATTTCACCGTGGCACTGGTGCTGGTTACCGGCATCGTGGGCGCCGCGTTGGCCCGATGGCAGGGGCTGCGGTGCGTGCACCGTTTGCAGCAGCAGGCCGCCGCCGGACAGGTGCCGGCTGACCCGCTGATGGACGGGTTGATGATCCTGGTGGCCGGGGCGCTGCTGGTCACGCCGGGCGTGCTGACCGACCTGGTCGGATTCGCCCTGCTGGCACCGCCGGTACGCGGCGCGCTGAAGCGCCGCGCCCGCCGGCATTGGGAACTGCGGTTCCGGGCTTTCCATCCGCCGGGCGAACCGCCGTCGGCCGCGCCTCATCCGCCGCACGACCGCATCATCGACGTGCCCGTCAAGGATCCGGACGAGGAGGAGCAGGCGGAGTAAGCGGCGGCGGGTACGCCCCATCGCTGCGGTCATTGTTGCGACTGTACCTCCCGAGCGGGATCGCAATAAGCTTAGGGGAGCAGGGGCCGCTTGACTTGCGGCACCGTCGCCCGAATAATCCAGGAGGCGGCCGATTGCGGGATCGCCCGTGGCGCAACCGTTGACCGGGCCACAATTTTCGCGGCACAGCGGGCGATTGGCCCCACGGCTGAAAGGTTGAAGGCGCGAATTGGGATTGTCTCGTTCCCATGCCCCCCAACCAGAGAGTTCCATCCCCCATGTCCACCATCGGCACGGCGGCAGCCGGCACGACCTGCGAGTTCGAACCGTACGCATCACTCGACGGCGGCCAGTTGACCGCGCGCATCGCGCGGGTGAAGCGCGCGATGGGTCCGCGGCTGTTGACCCTCGGGCACCACTACCAGCGGGACGAGGTGATCGCGCTTTCCGACCTGCGGGGCGACAGCTACAAGCTGGCCGCCCTGGCGGCTTCCGACGAACGGTGTGAGGCGATCGTCTTCTGCGGCGTACACTTCATGGCCGAAACGGCCGACATCCTGGCCAACCGGCCGGAGCGGCTCGCCGCGCGCGGCGGCCGGCGCGTGCCCGTCGTCCTACCCGACCTGGAGGCCGGCTGCTCGCTGGCCGACATGGCCAACATCGACCAGGTCGAGGACTGCTGGGAGCAGCTTGGCGAAGTGCTCGACACGGCCGACCTGCTGCCGATCACCTACGTGAACTCGTCGGCGGCGCTGAAGGCGTTTTGCGGGCGGTACGGCGGCATCGTGTGCACGTCGTCGAACGCGCGGGCGGCCATCGAGTGGGCCTTCGCCCGCCGTAGCCGCGTGCTGTTCTTCCCCGACCAGCACCTGGCGCGGAACACGGCCCGGGCCATGGGCATCGGCCTGGAGCAGATGCCGCTGTGGGACCCGCACCGCGAACCCTTCGGCGGCAACACGGCCGACGCCCTGCGGCAAAGCCGCGTGATTTTGTGGAACGGCCACTGCAGCGTGCACCAGGTGTTTCAGCCGGATCACATCGAGCGGTTCCGCAAACGATGCCCCGAGGGTCGCGTGATGGTCCACCCCGAGTGCATGATGGAAGTGGTCGACCGGGCCGACCTTTCCGGGTCGACGGCGGCCATCATTCAGGCGGTCGAGCAGGCGCCGCCGGGTACGCACTGGGCGATCGGCACCGAGTTGAACCTCGTCAACCGCCTGAAGCACGAGTTCCCGGAGCAGCACATCGAGTTCCTGGCCGACATCGCCTGCTTGTGCACGACCATGTACCGCATCGACCTGCCGCACCTGTGCTGGGCGATGGAGAACCTGGCGGCACGCACGCCGGTGAACGTGATCGAGGTCGAGCCGGCAACCGCCCAATGGGCGCTGGCGGCGCTGGAGCGCATGCTCGAAGTGCGGTAATGCGTATTCCGGCTCCCTTTGGAGTGCGGGAATTTATTCCCGCTTGCGGCCTCTCGTTCGCTCCCCGCCCGGATGGACAAAGGGCGTGGGGCGATCCGGCGGGCCGGAAAGCGGCGAGGAATTGCCGCAAAGGTGTTTTCCCTTACGGCTCCCAGAGGGGAGCGTCCTGGATCTCGCCGTCGTCCGGCAGATCGAGGACGATGCGCTCACCGGTCTCCTCGACGGTTACGACCAACTCGGTCATCTGCCACGCACCGTCGGTCATCCGGCTCTCGGTGCGCACGTGCGCGCGGCCTTTCGGGCCCCGCACGGTGAAACCGAACCGGGCGTCGCCGTGATCGTCGGTTATGTTGATTTCGCCGACCGGAAACCACGTGTCGTCTTCAATGGGCATGCCGAGCGCCTCCTGCACCTGCGGATCCTCCTGCACGGCCGCCAGCGCCTCCCGGTACGGTTCGCTCGCTTTCAACATGCCGACGCGGAAGGTAAACATGCCCGTGCAGCAGCCGGCACAGATGATGATCGGCACCAGAACGAGCAGTGGGATGAACCAGAACCAGTTCCGGGCAAACCAGCCGCGCCCGGGCGGCTCGTCGGTGAAAGTGGCCTGTTCGTGCTGCGGCTGCGGCTGTGGATCGTCGAATTGCATCGGGCCGGCTCCTATATTGGGGGATTGAAAGTTGGAGGACGGGGGCATCTCTGGGCAGTACGCCGTTTGCTGTCTCGCGGCCAAACGCCGGCCACAACTGCCCACGCCCACTCAGTGCGGGAACGAACCTGCGGTTGAACTCGCCAGCGGTTGCGTTGGAGTTCACGCTTCAGCGTGCGGACTGAGGATGTGCGACCCCCACCACGCAAAAGCGTGAACTCCAACAGCGCGGACTCGCAAGCCCGTTCTTGCACCTACGCCTGCTTCCCCGCTCCGGCGCGCCAGCGGAGGTAGGCGTCCAGGAAGTCCTGGATGTCGCCTTCCAGCACGGTGTGGAAGCTCGTGGCCGTGTGGCCGGTGCGGGAATCCTTCACACGTTGGTCGGGGTGCAGGAAGTAGTTGCGAATTTGCGAGCCGAAGCCCACCTTGGGCATGTTGCTGTACTTGGCGGCCACCTCGGCCTCCCGCTTCTCCTCCTCGACGGCCGCCAGGCGGGAGCGGAGCATCTTCCAGGCCGTCGCGCGGTTCTTATGCTGGCTCCGCTGGTTCTGGCATTGCACCACCACGCCGGTCGGAAGGTGTGTCAGGCGGATGGCACTGGAGGTCTTGTTTACGTGCTGTCCGCCGGCCCCGCTGGCCCGAAAGCTGTCCTCGCGGACGTCGTCGTCGCTGATGTCGACTTCGATGCTGTCGGACACCTCCGGGGAGACGTCGACGGCGGCGAAGCTCGTTTGCCGCTTACCTTCGGAGTTGAACGGGCTGATGCGGACCAGCCGGTGGATGCCCTGCTCGCCCTTGAGGAACCCGTAGGCCAGCGGCCCGCGCACCGCAATAGCGGCACTGTTGATGCCGGCCTCTTCGTTGTCCTGCCGGTCGAGCAGCTCGACCTCATAGCCTTGGCTGTCGGCCCACGAGAGGTACATGCGCAGCAGCATCTCGGCCCAGTCGTTGGCGTCGGTCCCGCCGTCCCGGGCGTGGACGCTCAAGATGGCCGAATGGCCGTCGAAGGGGCCGCTCAATAGGGCCTTCAATTCGAGGTCGGCCACGGCGCGCTCGAGCTGCTCAATTTCGCCCGGCACCTCTGCGGCGAAGCCGGGGTCTTCCTCGGCCATCTCGAGCATCGCCGCAAGGTCCTCGCCCCGGCGAATGACTTCATCGAGCGGCTTCAACAGCCCCTTGAGCGTCTTCAACCGGCCAACGGTTTCCCGCGCAGCCTCCTGGTTGTTCCAGAAGTCGGGCGCCGCCATGCGCCCTTCGATGTCTTTTGCCTTGGCTTGTTTGCCGGCATAGTCAAAGGGAGTCTCGCAATTGCAGGATCCGCTGTCGGATGGCTTCAGCGCGGTCGATCAACTCTCGTTCCATCATCATGTAGTCTGCCTCTCGGGAATATCGGTCTGGTCGGCCGGGTTCGTTCTTCCCCCGGCAGCGCGGGCGGTTAAACCTCTTCAGGCGAGCGGCGGCAAGGAACCCACCGCCCTAAGGAACCCACCGCCCTGAGGGGAAACTCTTCTCACCCGTTGGGTGCAGGGGAACAGGAAATGTCCACTTCAACGGTAAACTCAGCCCATTACTCACCCCAAGGCATTATACCGGCTCAGCGAAAACGGCCTAGCCCGAAATCTGTGCCAATAGGGCGTTACCCGGGGAGCGTCCAGCCTTCGCGGTACTTGCGGCGGAGGTAGGGAGCGGCCTCGGGCGCGTTGGGGCAGCGCAGCCGTTGCGAGTCCCACTCCAGTTTCTTGCCCACCCGGTACGCCACGTTGCCCAGGTGGTTCGATTCGGTCAGCCAGGCCGAGTACTCGAAATCGGCAATGGTCGGCGCGCCGGTCTTGCAACCGTTCAGCCAATCGGCGTAGATGCTCCCCACGCGCGGCAAGGTGGGCTCGGGCGGCTCGAAGCCCTCGAACTCCTTTTCCGGCAGGAGCACGTGCTTGCCGTAGTCGGAAAGCAGCATGCCCCGGTCGCCGATGAACAAGTGTCCCGACCCCCACTGGGGGATGCCTCCTTCGGACCAGATCTCCGGCTTGTTCTCGCCCTGGTACCACGTCATGCGTACCGGAGGCAGGTCGCCGCGGGGACCGAACTCGTAGGTCGCCTGCATCGACGCCGGCGCCACTTCCGGGTGCGGCGGGGGGCCGCTCGCCTCGATCGTCCGCGGCGCGTCGAGCTTCAACGCCCAGAACGGCAGGTCGATGAAGTGGCTGCCCAGGTCGCTCATCGTGCCGCCGCCGAAGTCCCACCAGCGATACCATTTCGGGCCAGGAAAATAGACCGGATGGAACGGGCGGAACGGGGCAGGACCGATCCAGAGGTCCCAGTGCAGGCCGTCGGGCACCGGCCCCTCCTCGTCGGGCCGTTCGGCGGGCGACTGCGGCCAGCCCCACGCGCGCGAGGTCCACACGCGCACGTCGCGCACCGGCCCGATGGCGCCGCTTTGAATCACTTCGACCACGCGGCGGTAGTTCTCGCCGGCGTGGATCTGGATGCCCATCTGCGTGGCCACGCCCGCCTCGGCGGTGGCCAGCTTCACTTGGCGCGCCTCCCACACGCTATGGGTCAGCGGCTTCTCGCAGTACACGTGCTTTTTCTCTTTCAGGGCCATGATCGTGGCGAATGGATGCGTGCGCTCGCCGGTGCTGACGACCACCGCGTCGAAGTCCTGCGGCCGGTCGAACAGCTTGCGGAAGTCGATTTCCTTGCGGGCCTTGGGAAATTGCTCCCCGGCGGCGTTCAGGCGCGGCTCGTGCACGTCGCACAAGGCCACGATGTTCTCCGAGGCCACGCCGCGGGTATTCGCGCCGCCGCGGCCTCCGGCGCCGATAATGGCGATGTTCAGCTTTTCGTTCGAATTGCGCGCCGAAAGCACGGCCGGCGCCGCGAACAGTCCGGCGCCGCCGGCGGCCATCGCACTACAGAACCGCCGTCGACTGAACCGGCCGGCGGCGGGCAGGCGGGAAACACGTGTCAGGCTCGGCATGGTTTTCTCCTCCGAGTGCCAGGGGGCAGGGATCGGGTGGCGGGCGCCAGCAAAACTGCCGGCGTCTTGCGGCGCCGGGTGCGCCCAGCGAGCGGATCCGACACCTCGCACCTCGCCCCCAACACGTTACACCGGGCTTACGCGGTTGTCAACAGCCGGAGGCGCCGCCGGGCCGAGCCGACCGCCTACTTGTACCGCCACTGCCTCACGTCGACGAATCGGCCTTCGATGGCGGCGGCGGCGGCCATGGTGGGCGAGACGAGATGGGTGCGGCCGCCTTTGCCCTGCCGGCCCTCGAAGTTCCGATTGGTGGTCGCGGCGCACCGCTCGCCCGGCGCCAGCTTGTCGGGATTCATGGCCAGGCACATGCTGCAACCCGGCTCCCGCCACTCGAAGCCCGCCTCGCGAAACACCCGGTCGAGCCCCTCGGCCTCGGCTTGCTGCTTGACCAGCCCGCTGCCGGGCACCACCATGGCGCTGACCCGATCGGCCACGCGGTAGCCGCGGGCCACGGTGGCCGCGGCGCGCAGGTCTTCGATTCGCCCGTTCGTGCATGAGCCGATGAAGACGCGGTCCAGAGGGATGTGGCCGACGGGGGTGCCGGGCTTGAGGTCCATGTACCGCAGCGCGGCGGCCGCCGCCTTCTCCAACGCGGCGTCGCCGAGGTCCGCGGGATCGGGCACCGCGCCGCCCACGCCGGTCACCTGCGCCGGCGTCGTACCCCAGGTGACTTGCGGCTCGATGCCGGCGGCGTCGAACCGCTCGCTGCGATCGTACTTCGCGCCGGGGTCGGTGGCCAGCCGCGACCATCGCGCGACCGCGGCGTCGAAATCGTCCGGCGCGAACGGGCGCCCGCGAAGGTACCGGTAGGTGACCTCGTCGGGGGCGATCATCCCCGCCCGGGCGCCCCCTTCGATCGACATGTTGCAGACGGTCATCCGCGATTCCATCGACAGCGCGCGCACGGCGTCGCCGGTATACTCGACACAGTAGCTCTGCCCGCCGCTCGTGCCGATGCGCCCGATCAGGTAGAGGATCATGTCCTTGCCGGTCACGCCGGGCCCCAGGGCGCCGTCCACCCGCAACTCGAGCGTTCTCGGCTTGTGCTGCAACAGCGTTTGCGTGGCCAGCACGTGCTCGACCTCGCTGGTGCCGATGCCGAAAGCCAGCGCCCCGAACGCGCCGTGGGTGGCGGTGTGGCTGTCGCCGCAAACGATGGTCATGCCGGGCTGCGTCAGCCCCAGTTCCGGTCCGATGACGTGGACGATGCCCTGCCGCACGTCGTTCAGGTCGTAGAAACGGATGCCAAACTCGCGGCAGTTCCGCCGCAGCGCGTCGATCTGCCGCGCCGAAACGTCGTCGGCAATGGGCAGCGAGCGGTCGGTAGTGGGCACGTTGTGGTCGACCGTTGCCACCGTCTTCGCCGGCCGCCGCACCTTGCGCCCGGCCAGCCGCAAGCCCTCGAACGCCTGCGGGCTGGTCACCTCGTGAACGAGGTGCAGGTCGATGTACAGAATCGTTTGCTTTCCAGGCTCGTCATGGACTACGTGGTCAGCCCAGATCTTTTCGAACATGGTCATCGGCATAGTATCAGCGGCCTTGGGGGCTCTTCCGGCGGGGGTGGGGCAACAATAGGGGTGATCCTCTTCAACGGTCGCGGGACGAACCTCATTGCCGGGAAACGGGCTCCGGCAGATCGGGGGTTCCCCGCAGGATGGACATTCTTGTCCGTCTTTTCGTAACCCGGATTATTCATATACGTAGGGTGGGTCAAGGTCGCGTACATCGTTGGTGGGGCCGCACAAGCCGCAATCAAGCTGGTTTGCAGGCCGCTTGCCTGGAAGCACGCCGGCAGTAGCGACCGATGACCCACCAAAGAAGCGGCTTGTTTGACCCACCCTACCTACCGTGAATAATCCGGGGTAAGCCGTCGTAACCCAATAACCTACCGAATTGCGTGGGATAGGCTTCCAGCCTGTCGCCGGAAAAGACAGGCTGGAAGCCTATCCCACGCTTGAAGTTCCCGGTAGTTTATTGTTTTA
>PWXP01000426.1 GCA_003561895.1 Planctomycetaceae bacterium
AGGTCGGCTACCGGGTACACCTTCGTCGTCAGGCGGTTCTCGGCCTCCTCCGGCGTGGTGATCAACAATACCTCGTCTTCAATCACGTAGGTCAGCCCCGGGTCGCGGAGGGTCAGCCGCAGCGCCGAACGGAGCGTAATGCCGCGCAGGTTCCGCGTAATCGGCATCGAAGTATCCAACCCCATGTCCTCCAGGGCCCTGGTGTCGATCTGGATTTCAATGTCGTGGAAGTCCTTCAGGTAGTCGATGACGTCTTGCAGCGGCGTCTCGAAGAACTCCAGTTGCGTGGGAGAGTCCAGCGCGTCCATGATGCGCCGCTCGGCCGGCCCCCGGCTGGCCAAGTCCATCGCACTGTACCGCTCCACCCGCAAGGCGGTGAGTTCCCGCCACACCTCGGCATCGGGGTACACCAGCGGCGGTTCGTCGGGCAAGGGCACCGCCGACCGCTCGATCTCGTAAATCACGTCCATGAAGTTCCGCTGCTTGGCCACTTTCAACTCCGTGTTCCGCGCCTCGTAGCCGACGAAGCGCGACCACAGCGCAGCCGCCGGGGCCACCGGGTCCTCCGGCATAATCTCACCAACTTCGACGGCCACGTCTTCTTCCGCCAGACGGTAGCGGCCCTCGTCCATCAGCGAGTTGAACCGGTCCATCAAATGCTTCACCCGGGTCTGCTCCCGCATCAGGTTGTCGAGCACCATCCGCTGCTCTTGTTCAAACGCCCTCCGTTCCAATTCCCTTTGACGCTGCTCCTCCAAGAACTCCTGGCGGCGGGCGGCCTCGCGCAGCGACGCCTCAATGACGCCGATCAACTGGCTGCGCACCTCGGGCTGCAACTCCGGCGTCTGCCGCACGCGCTCCAACTGGAGCTTCAACTGCTGGATGGCCCCCACCGGGTCGTCGCCCATCTGGCCGCGGGCGCGGTTGATGGCCTCCCGGACTTCGGCCTGAATCACCTGCGTGGTGAGGTTCCGTTCCGCGGCGATGCCGGCGGCGAACTCGCTCGGGCCGCCCGGCCCCGGGCCGGGCGCGCCGGGGCCCACCAAGTTCAGATCGGCCGCGCCGCCACGCGGCGGCAACGGCTCGCCGGCGCCGGCCACCGCCTCGTCCGGGGCCGCCTCGCCCGGGGCCGACCGCCGACGCGCAATGGCTCGTTGCAACGCCTGCGCTTCGGGGTCGTCCGGGTCGCGGCTGAGGACCTCCTGCACCAGCTTCTCGGCATGGTCGAAGTTGTCGGCCGAGAGCGACTGCCGGGCCAATCGCACCAGGCTCCGCGTGCCGGTGAACACTGCGGTGCGGGCATGCGCCAGGCTCTCGGCCCCCAGAAGCGGCAGGTGCATGCCGCCGGTCGGACGCGCATCGCGGACCAGTTCGGCCAGGAAATTGTAGTCGGGCTGGGAATCGCCCGGCGTGATCGACCACGCCAACTCCGCGGGGCCCGCCAGCCCTTCCACCGCCATGACCAATTCCATCGCGTCGCTCGCCCCAAGCGTGCCGATCACCAGGTTCTCCCGGTCCGAGCGGAGCGGCAACGGCTCTTCCGGAAACACCTCGCTGATGCCATCGGGCCACGCGACCCGGCTGGGCCACAGCACGGGGGCGGTCGCCCCTTCGGCCAATTGGCGCCCGATTTCCGCCGGCGGTCGCTCGGCGCCCACGCCGAAAACATCGCCGCCGGTCTGCGCCGCCAACGCGCCCAGCAGGTTCGCGTCGATGCGCGGACCGACCGCGTAGCTGAGCACGGGCACCCGCGCCTCGCGCAGCCGCCCGGCCAGGCGCGTCAAATCGTCCAGACCGAGCAGGTTCGCCCGGCTGCTTCCTTCGCCAATGTACACCAGCGCCCGCGGGTTTTGCGACGCCGCGGGAAACGCTTCCACGGCGGCCTCCATGGCGCCCGGCAGATCGGTCGCCCCAAGGGGAACGCGCCGCTGGAGTTTTTCGAGGCCGTCGGCCATCTCGGCACCATCGGGCGCTACGAAGCCGTCGGTCATCGCAACCGCTCGAAGATCGACGCCCATAAGCTGCACGCGGTCCTCCGCGGGAAGGTCCGACAGCGCAGCGCGGAGCGTCGCCAACGCGTTGCTGCGGTATTCGCCCGTTTGGCTGGCGGAGGTATCGAACAGTACCACCACGTCCCGCGCGCCGGCCGCCACCGGCTCGCCCGGCGGTTGGAACAGCAGAGCGAAGTAGTTCGATCCATCGGGGTGCGTGTAACGAAACATCCGGGCGGCGTCGGAACCCGGCTCGGCGCCACGTCCGCTTGCGGCCACGGAGATCACGGCCAGGGCCGCCAGCGGCAACCCCACCATACGGGAGAACAATCGCTTGTACATGGTTTTTCACTCCAACACGAGATGGCCAAGGCGTGGGGGCAACCGTGTTCCGGAGCGGCCGCTTCCACCACGCCCCCAATTCTATCACCAAGATCGGGAATCGCCAATCCCCGACTACTCCCTTTTATTCTACCAAGACGCCCAGCGAGTTGCCAATGAAAAAACCGGAAATGCGAGGCCGGTGTGGGGAGCCCCATCGCCGCGGCGGCCGCCAGTACCCCACATGTGTGCGATATATCCCTTATCCCTCGAAACACCTCGGCCTACCCTCGGACAACCGGCGGCGCCGGTTGACGGATCGCGGACCTCCTCCTATATTCAGCCGTTTAGTTTCCCTCAATTGCCCCTCGCGGAGGGGGGTGCTCTCTCACGTAGCGTCTGGAAGGACATGGCTGAATCGACTCCCGAAATCGAACAACTGGCAATCAATACTATTCGCACGCTGGCGATGGATGCCGTAGAGGCGGCCAAGAGCGGGCATCCGGGCACGCCCATGGCCCTGGCCCCGGTGGCGTACCTGCTGTTTTACGAGGTGATGCGGTACGACCCCGAGCGGCCCGACTGGCCCAATCGCGACCGGTTTGTGCTGTCCTGTGGTCATGCTTCGACCCTGTTGTACTCGGCGTTGCACTTGGCCGCAGTGAAGCAGCTCGACCCCGAGGGCAAGCCGACCGGCGAGTTGGCCGTGCCGCTGGACCACTTGCGGCGGTTCCGGCAGCTTCACAGCCGCTGTCCCGGGCACCCCGAGCACGGCGAAGCCTCGGGCGTGGAAACAACTACGGGCCCCCTGGGCCAGGGGGTTAGCAACAGTGTGGGCATGGCCATCGCTTCGCGGTGGCTGGCGGCCAACTACAACCGGCCCGGCTGCGACCTGTTCGACTTCAACGTCTACGCCGTTTGCAGCGATGGCGACCTGATGGAGGGGGTCGGGGGCGAGGCGGCCTCGCTGGCCGGGCACCTGAAACTGGCCAACCTCTGCTGGCTCTACGACGACAACAAGATCACCATCGAAGGCTCGACCGATCTGGCCTTCAGCGAGGACGTGCCCACGCGGTTCCGCGGCTACGGGTGGAACGTCGTGGTGGTGGACGACGGGAACGACCTGGCCGCGTTGCGGGCGGCGCTGGACACCTTCGGTCAAACCGACGACCGGCCCACCCTGATCGTCGTGCGTACCGAAATCGCCTATGGGGCTCCCAACGCGGCAGGCACGGCGGGCGCGCACGGCGCGCCGCTGGGCGAAGAAGAGGTCCGCCTGACGAAAAAGGCCTACGGCTGGCCCGAGGACGCCCACTTCCGCGTGCCCGACGAAGTGCGGAAGCACTTCGCCGAGCAGCCGGGCACGCGCGGGCCGAAGCTCCGCGCGGCGTGGCAGGCTAAGTTCGACGAGTACCGGACGAAGCATCCGGGGCCGACCGAACAACTCCAGGCGCTGCTGGCCGGCGCCCTGCCGTCGGGCTGGGACGCCGCCATCGAACCCTTCCCCGCCAACGAGAAAGGTGTGGCCAGCCGCGGCTCGTCGGGCAAGGTGCTCAACCAGGTGGCGAAGCACCTGCCCTGGATGCTCGGCGGCTCGGCCGACTTGGCCCCCTCGAACAAGTCGGAACTCACCTTCCCCGAGGCCGGGCGCTTCTCGGCCGAAAACTACGCCGGCCGCAACCTGCACTTCGGCGTGCGGGAGCACGCCATGGCCGCGGTAACCAGCGGCATGGTCCTTTCGGGGCTTCGAGCGTACGCTGCCACCTTTTTCGTGTTCACCGACTACATGCGCCCCTCGATCCGGCTGGCCGCCATGATGCGCCTGCCGGTGCTGTACATCTTCACTCACGATTCGATCGGTGTGGGCGAAGACGGGCCCACCCACCAGCCGGTCGAACACCTGGCGGCGCTGCGGTGCATACCGAACCTCCTAGTTTTCCGGCCCGCCGACGCCAACGAGGTAGCCGAGTGCTACCGGGCGGCAGTCGGGCTGGGCAACCGGCCGGCCGCCCTGGTGCTCACGCGGCAGAACCTGCCCACGCTCGACCGCACGAAGATCGCGCCCGCCGTGGGCGCCCGCCGGGGGGGCTACATCCTGGCCGAGGCCGCCGGCGCCAAGCCGGAGGCGATCCTCATCGGCACCGGCAGCGAGGTGAGCCTGTGCCTGGCGGCCCGCGAGCAGCTTGCGGCCGAGGGCGTTGCGGCCCGGGTGGTGAGCATGCCTTGCTTCGAGCTGTTTGCCGAGCAACCGGACGACTACCGCAGCAAGGTGCTTCCGCCGGAGGTGACGCGCCGCGTGGGTGTCGAGGCCGGAGTGCGCCAGGGCTGGGACGCGTGGATCGGCCCGGCCGGCGCGTTCGTCGGCATGAGCACATTCGGGGCCTCCGCGCCGTGGAAAGTCGCCTACCGGCACTTTGGCATCACCGTCGAGGGCGTCGTAGCCGCGGCGAAGGGGTAGCGCGTCGGGCGTTTAAGGACTACGCCAACAAGATGCTTCAGCTTGCCTAAGGCGTCTCGCACCGCCGCGCTGGACCGCGCGGTTGGGCAGGGGGCTGCCCGGGCGCCTGCCGACCGCAATAGGACCGGCAGGCGCCCGCGCGAGGTGAGCGGAAGCTGGAACGGGACGGCCGGCTCAGACCATGTCCTTGAGGTTCTTCAGGGCGCGGACGGTCACCTTGGTGGAGGCCGGCTTCGCGGGTCGTTCCTGAATCTCGCCGGTGAAGGGATTCCTCCAGTTCTTCTGGGCCGGTCGTGCGGGCACCTTCTTCTTCTGGATCTTAACCAGCCCGGGGATGGCGATTGCACCCGCCCCGCGAGGGGCCATCGTCTTCTTCACCTCGTCCCCGAGGGCCGCGAACACGGCGGCGACTTGCTTCTTGGTAAGGTCGGTCGCTTCGGCGATGTTGGAGAAGAGTTCCGTCTTGGTCGGTGGTTTCTTGGGGGCTTTAGCCATGGGTTCTATCCCTCCATGCGAGATTGTGGAAACGGTAAACGCTGCTTGTCCACGAAGGTGAACGTAATAATTAGAGTCACTTGTCGGAAAAATGCAAGACGAACATCGCTTCAAAACGCCGAAATTTGTAGGAAAATCGGCGGGGAGGGCCGTTTTTCCCGGGTTTTCCTACCTGGAGGGCCATTTGGCCCATGACGTGCGCGCGTTCTTGCTCTTTTTTCGCTCCCACTTGAGCCATCCACCCGGCCCGGGTTACCCACCTAAACTAGGTGTGCGGCACACCTATCCAAAGCCATTGCGCGCGGGGCGCCGCGGGGCCTCCTAAGGGTTTTGGGTGGCAGGGTAGCCCAGGGCTGGTATAATGAAAGGATACGCGATCGTTCGACCGTATTTCCATGTGCCCACGGAACGGGGAGAGTTTACCATGACGCCCGGCAGACGCATTCCCCCCACGCCGGCTTCGGCGTGGGCGACCCGTCCGAGTTGGTATCTGCTTTCGGTACTGGTGGGCTGGGCCGTCCTTTCTGCCCCGGTGTGCGTAGCGCAAGTCGCCGGTGTGCGCCGGTCGGCCGGGTCGCAGGAAGAAAAGCTGGCCGAGAACGTCTTCTTGCCCGCGCCGCGAACAACCCTCCGGCGTTTGGCCGCGGCCGAGGACCTCATCCGGGAGGATCGGTTTGGCGAGGCCGTCCGAAACCTGGGCTTCATTTTGGACGGCGACGAGGATTTCTTCTTCCAGCCCGACCGTAACGAACCCATCCACCGCAGCCTCAAGGCGGAAGCACAACGCCTTCTGGGCGCCATGCCGCGGCACGGCCGCGAGTTGTACGAGCTTCAGTACGGCCCCCAGGCTCGCCGGTTGCTCTTCGAGGCGGTGGCCGAGGGCGACACGGCCCGGCTGGCGGAAGTGTCACGGCGGTTTTTCCATACCGAAGCGGGCTATCAGGGCGCCTTCTTGCTGGGGCTGCACCACTTGGACCATGGCCGCCCCTTTGCCGCGGCCTTGACGCTCGACCGGCTGCTCGCGGCGCTGGCAGACGACCGGCCGTTTCAACCGGCATTGTCCCTGGCCGCCGCGACCGGCTGGTTCCAGGCCGGCGCGGTGGACCGGGCCGGCGAACTTCTGGCCGATTTGAAGCAGGCCCGCCAAGGCCGCCCCGTCCGCCTCGGCGGCCGCGAAACCGCGTGGTTCGCCTCCCGGGAGGGCGCGGCCGAGTGGCTGGCCGATCATGCGGGCCCCGCGGTGCCCGACCTCGCCGACGCGGCTCGGCAGTGGACCATGGTCCGCGGCAATCCAAACCGCAACGCGGCCGCCCGCGGCGGTTCGCCGCTGCTGAACCTGCGCTGGGAGGTGCCGGTGGCCGACGATCCGATGCTCGAAAGGCTCCTCGCCCACCAACAGCAGGAATATCTCGAGCAGGGGGTCCCGCCGGTTCCCCAGTTGCACCCGCTGGTGGTTGACGACGTGGTGCTCATGCGAACCACGCGGAATCTCCTGGCGGTCGACGTTCCCACGGGAAAGCGGCTGTGGGAGGTGCCGGTCGACGATTCCCTCCAGTCGCTGTTGCAAATATCGCCGGAGGACGCAGCGCTTCGGGCGCACCTGCAACGCGTGCCCTTCGCTCTGCGCGAGCGGGTGTCGGAGGACCGGACGTTCGGGTCGCTCAGCAGCGACGGGGAGCGCGTGTACGCCATCGAAGAGCTGACGCCGTCGACGGGCCTGCCGCACGCGCGGCAGATGGTGCGAGGGGCGGTGCGGGTGATGCCGGGCCAGCCGCAACCGCACAACCGGTTGACGGCGCACGCCATCCGTACGGGGAAGCTGAAATGGCATTTGGGGGGCGCTGGCGATGAGTCGGCCCTGCGGATCGCGGAAACGTTTTTCCTGGGGCCGCCACTGCCATTGCGCGGCCAGTTGTTCGTCCTGGCCGAAGCCAAAGACGAAATTCGCCTGCTCGCCCTCGACGCCGCCACCGGCGACCTGTTGTGGACCCAGTCGCTGGCCATGGTCGAGGATGGGGTGCTCCAGTCGCCGGTGCGCCGGCTTTCGGGCTTGTCGCCGTCTTACGCCGACGGCATCCTGGTGTGCCCCACCTCCGCCGGCGCGCTGGTTGCCATCGACCTGGCCACCCGGTCGTTGCTATGGGGATACCGTTATGGGCGGGCTGCCCCCGCCCGCCGCCGGGCCCCGTTCTTCGCTAACCGATTCGGAACCGTGGGCCACGGTCAGCAGGCCGCCGCCTCCCGCTGGACCGACGCGAGCCCGATCATCGTCGACGGTAAGGTGCTCGTGACCCCCACCGACTCCGACTCGCTCTACTGCCTCGACCTGGTCGACGGCCGCCGACTGTGGTCGGCGCCTCGGGAGGACGACCTGTATATCGGCTGCGTGCATCGGGGTTCCGTCGTTCTGGTAGGGCGAGAGCAGGTGCGGGCCCTCGCGCTGGACGACGGCAAGCCGGCTTGGGGCGGGCGCGTGCTCGAATTCCCCAACGGCGGCATGACCAGCGGCCACGGCTTCTATAACGGGAACGAGTACTTTGTGCCGCTGAGCACGGCCGAGATTGTCGCGATCGACCTCGACCGCGGCCGCACGGCCCACGTGGCGCGCTCGCGCGCCGGACAAGTGCCGGGCAACCTGGTGAGTTACGAGGGGCTGGTACTGTCGCAGTCGGCGCGCGCCCTGGCGGCGTACCACCAGCTCGACGTGCTCCGCCACCAAGTGACGGAACGACTGGCCAAGGAGCCGGACGATGCCGAAGCGCTGGCCCTGCGCGGCGAGTTGCTGCTCGATGAAGGCAAGCGAGACGAGGCGATCCGCGCCCTGCACCGCTCGCACAAGTTGGCATCGGACCGGCGCACCGCCGAGTTGCTTTTGGAAGCCATGCTCGACGGCCTGCGCGACGACTTCGGACGCTACCTGGAGCGGGTCCACGAAATCGAGCCCCTGCTGGCCGAACCCCGCCGGCACGCCGAATTCCTGCGGGTGATGGCCGACGGCTTGCAGCGGGCGGGCCGGTGGAGCGAGGCGTTCGAATACTATCTGGAACTGGTTGAGTTCGACGAAGACCGCCGCCGGGTCGAGCCGATCGACAGCGCCCGATCCGTTCGCGCAGACCGGTGGATTCGGGCGCGCCTGGCGGCGCTTCGCGCCGAGGCCACCGGAAACGAGGCGGCCGAAATCGAACGCCTGATCGCCGCGCGCATGCAGGAAGCCATCGACGGCGAGACCGTGGAAGGGCTCGTCCGGTTTCTCGACTACTTTGGCGACGACCCCGGCGCCGATGCGGCGCGCGACGCGCTGATGCGCACCCTAACCGGCGCCGGCAAACTCCTCGAGGTGGAGATGGCGCTATGGGCGCATCCGCCGGTGGGCGACCCCTCGGCGCCGGGAGCCGCGTTGGCCCGCCTCGCCGAACTGCTCGCCCAGTCGAACCACCAGGTCGAAGCCCTCACGGCTTACCGCCACCTCGCCTCGCGCTACGCCGACGTGGAATCCCTCGACGGCAAGACCGGCCGGGAACTGATCGACGCCCTGCCCGAGGGCGAACTGGCGGAGGCGCTGGCCGCCGCCGACGCGCCGTGGCCCGAAGGGAGGATCGATGTTGAGGAAATTGTCGCCAATCGTCCGCCCACCCAGGGGCGCTACCCACTCGACTTCCACGGCGATCCCGGGCCGTTCTTCCGCAATACGGTCGTCCGCATGGATCAGAGCCGGAGGGAAATCGCGGTCACCGACGGCATGGGGCGGGTGCAATGGTCGCTGTCGCTGGCCAACCCGCACAATCCCCAATCGTTCACCTTCAACCCCTCGAACAGCCATGTGCGAGCGTGCGGGCACCTGCTGGTGCTGTCGCTGGGGCACCGGATCATCGCGCTCGACACCCTGGGCCGACCGGGACGGGGACAGGTTCGAACCCTCTGGTCGGAGGACCTGACCCAGGGCGGCTTCGA
This sequence comes from Planctomycetaceae bacterium, assembly GCA_003561895.1. Classification (GTDB taxonomy): domain Bacteria; phylum Planctomycetota; class Planctomycetia; order Pirellulales; family Thermoguttaceae; genus PWXP01. The sequence goes on from PWXP01000426.1 coordinate 9,217, forward strand.
TCAGTCGCTGCTCCGGCTGGCTCCGTTGGGCCTCCCGGAACTTCCCGACGGCATCGGCGTGGTGCAGCACGGCTCGCACCATTTGGGTTCGCTGGGACCGGTAACGCCGCGTTACGTGTGCTTCCAGCATTACCGCAATTTGGTGGCCGTCGACCCGCTCACCGGCGAGACGCTTTGGGTGCGCCACGGCGTGCCGGCCGGCGCCACGCTCTTCGGCGACCGGGATTACGTGCTGGCGGCCTCGCCCGACGAAAGCGACATCCTGGTGCTCCGCGCCGCCGACGGCTCGCTCGTGGGGCGGCGCCCGCTGCCGACCCCCGAGCGGTTCGCCAGTGATCGCAAGGCGATCGTCCCCGCCGCCCGGCGCCGCTTCGCCCAGACCGTCACGACCACGCTCGGCCGCCGTCTGGTCATCTCCTATGTCGATCCGGCCGACGGGAAACAAGTGCTGGGATTGTTCGACCCTTTGGAACAGGAGTACGTTTGGGGGCCGCTGCGCACGACCCCCGGCAAGACCACGCACCTCGGCGAGGAGTTGATCGGCCTGCTCGGACCGGACGGCACGCTGAAGCTGATTCGGATGGACGACGGGCGGGTGATCTTCGACGCGAAGCTTCCCGGCGCAGCCGCGGCCGCCGAAGTCCACCTGCTGCGAGCCGGCCGCCAGTACCTGGTCGTAACCAACCGCCCGCAGGCGCAGGATCGCGGCGCCCGCCGGATCAACGCCATGCCGGGTACCCAGTTCCGGCCGATCGGGAGCGGTCGTGTGTACGCCTTCGATTTGGAGGGAGCGCCACTGTGGCCCCAACCCACCACGATCGAAGCCCAGTCGCTGGTGCTCCACCAACCGGACGACCTGCCCGTGTTCGTGTTCGCCGGCCAGTCGTACGACCCGCAGAAAGCCGGCGCCGAGCGGTTCGCCGTGGAGATTGTCTGTCTGGACAAGCGGAACGGACGGATTGTGTACCGCGGCCGCTTCACGGGTCCGACCTCGACGTTCGAGGTTGTTGGCGATCCGGAACTGGGGACGATCCACATCCAGTTGCAGCGCAACGTCGTGAAGCTGCAACTTACGGAGGAACCCATCGCATCGGGTGACGGCGAGAGCGGCGAGGAAGACGGTGTCGAATCGCCCGAAACCCGGTCCCGCCCGGCACCCCCCACCCGAGCGTTGCTGAAAGCGGTTGGCGGGGCCATAATGAAAAGCGACGTCCTGCGGGACGGCGGCGCCTTCCGGCTCCCTTCGCCGCTTGAGCCGGCGCCGGGCGCCGAGCGATGACGAAAGCCGCGCCGGGGGAGGTCGCGCCCGGCGGCGCGCTCGAGAAAGTTTTCCGGCCGGCGGGTTCAGCCCACCCTCAAGGCCTTATGTTCGCGTAGTACGGAGAGGTCCGACATGAGAGTCATTGCAGTCTGCTGTGTGGTTGCCGTAGCCTTCGGGGCGTGGCCCGCGCCGGCGGTCGCACTGGACGACGCGGAAGTTCGCCGCGCGACCGATCGCGGGCTCGAATGGCTGGCCGGTCAGCAGTCGCGCATCGGCCACTGGACGGCTCAGGGAGGGCGGTATCCAACCGCCATGACCGCCCTGGCGGGTACCGCCCTGCTGTGCGAGGGTTCCACGACCACGCAGGGGCGCTACGCATCGAACATTCGGGCAGCCGTCGATTATCTGCTCCGCTACAGCCAGCCCAATGGGCTGATCGGCGACCCTCGACGGGACGATCGGTACACCTACGGACACGGCTTCTCACTGCTGTTTCTCTCCCACGTTCTGGGGGAAGAGGAGGACGCCGCTCGCCGGGAGGAACTGGTCGATGTACTCACGCGGGCGGCGCTGTTCTGCGGCCTTTCGCAAACCGATCCCGGGGGATGGGGTTACGTTAGCGCGCGGGACGGGGCCGGTTTCGACGAAGGCTCCACGACGGTCACCCAAGTGCAGGGCCTCCGCGCGGCCCGCAACGCGGGCATTCCGGTGCCCTCGGAAATCGTGGAGAAGGCCATCGAATATATTCGCCGCTGCACGACGCCGGACGGCGGAGTACAGTATAATTCCGCGGGCGGGGGCGGCCGGCCCGCCATTACCGCGGCCGCCATCACGTGCCTGTTCAGCGCCGGCGAATACGACAGCGAGTACGTCCCCAAACTCCTGGATTACTCGAAGAAGCATCTTTTCGACATATCCGGCTCGAATTTCGGGTTCTGGCACTATGCCCATTATTATTATGCGCAGGTGCTGTACCGGGAGGGCGGCGACGACTGGGAGGAATACCGCAACCGGCTGTTTGCGCGGCTGATTTCGGAAGTCAATTCGGAAGGATATTGGAGCCAGGGTCACATCGGCCCGGTGTATACCACGTCGCTGAACCTGACCGTCCTGCAACTCGAAAAGGGCGTATTACCCATTTATCAGCGTTAATCCCAACCGCGTGCCGCGGCGCCGTGCCGCGTTCCACCGCCCGTTGGCGTCCCCCAACCGCACCCCAAAGGTCTGAGCATGAGTGAAGAAGGATTGACCCCGCCGGAAGCCGCTGCCATCGATAAACTGTCCTCGGCGCGCGAGCGGATCCGCGAGCAGTTAGCGCAGGTGATTGTGGGCCAGTCGCACGTGATCGATGAACTGCTGATTTCGCTGTTCAGCCGGGGCCACTGCATGCTGGAAGGCGTTCCCGGCCTGGCGAAGACGCTGATGATCAGCACACTCAGCCGGACGCTGAACCTGACGTTCAGCCGGATCCAGTTCACCCCCGACCTGATGCCGGCCGACATCACCGGCACGGACGTGATCGAGGAGAACCGCTCGACGGGCGCCCGCGAATTCCGGTTCCTGGAGGGGCCGCTGTTCAGCCACGTGATCCTGGCCGACGAGATCAATCGCACGCCGCCGAAGACGCAGGCGGCCCTGCTGGAGGCCATGCAGGAGCGGCAGGTGACGGTCGGGCGCATCCGGCACGCTTTGAGCGATCCGTTCTTCGTGCTGGCCACGCAGAATCCGATCGAGCAGGAGGGCACCTATCCGCTGCCGGAGGCCCAGCAGGACCTCTTCATGTTCAAGGTGTTCGTCAGCTACCCGAGCTTCACGGAGGAATTCGAGGTGGCCCGCCGCACGACGGCCACCGTGGAGGACAACATCGTTCCGGTGATGGCCGCCGAGGAGATTCTCGATTTACAGCGGGTGGTGCGCGCCGTGCCGGTTTCGGACCACATCGTCCGCTATGCGCTTTCGCTGGTCCGTCAAACGCGGGTGGGCGAGCCGGGGGTGCCCGACTTCGCCCAGGACCAGATCGCCTGGGGCGCCGGCCCCCGCGCGGTGCAGTTCCTCGTGCTCGGCGCGAAGGCCCGGGCGCTGATGAACCGGCGCACGCACGTTACCTGCGACGACATCCAGGCGCTGGCCAAGCCCGTGCTGCGGCATCGCGTCGTATTGAGTTTCACCGCGCAGAGCGAAGGCGTGACGACCGACGACCTGGTGCAGCGGCTGATCGACGTGACGCCCGCCAAGGAAGATGAACTGACCCGCGACGAGCGGTTCCAGAAGATGTTCGCCGCCTAGCGACCCAGTTGGAGTCCCACATTTAGGCGGCTTTTTCAACCGGCTAAAGCCGGGACTCCAACAGTTCAACCGGCTAAAGCCGGGACTCCAACAGTTCAACCGGCTAAAGCCGGGACTCCAACAGTTCAACCGGCTAAAGCCGGAACTCCAACAGGGCTATAGGCCATGCCCGACCCGAAACGATTCCTGCATCCCGAAGCCATCCGCCGCATCACACGGCTCGACCTGCGCGCGCGCCATATCGTCGAGGGGTTCCTCAGCGGCATGCACCGCAGCCCATACTTCGGGCAGTCGGTCGAGTTCCGCCAGCACCGCGAATACACCTTCGGCGACGACCCGCGGTACGTCGACTGGAAGGTGTGGGCGAAACAGGACCGCTTCTACGTCAAGCAGTTCGAGGAGGACACCAACCTCCGCTGCACGCTGCTGTGCGACGTTTCCGGGAGCATGCGGTACGGGCGCGGGGCGCTGAACAAGTACGAGTACGGCTGCACGGTTACCGCATGCCTCGCCTACCTGCTGCTGCGCCAGCAGGACGCCGTCGGGTGCGTCGCCTTCGACGAGCAGCCGCGCACCATCGTGCCGCTCCGCACGAAGCGCAACCACCTCGACGACATCATCCAGGCCATGGACGTGAGCGAACCCCGCGACAAGACGGGCATCTTTCCCGTGCTGCGCCAGGCGGCCGAAACGTATCCCCGGCGGGGCATGGTCGTGCTCGTCAGCGACCTGCTGGTCGAGCGGCCGGGATTGATGCGGGGGCTGAAACTCCTCCGCAGCCGGGGCCACGACGTGATGGTGTTCCACGTGATGGACGACGACGAACTCGACTTCCCGTTCACCGGACCCACCCGGTTCGAGGGGCTGGAAACCGATGACGCGCTGCGGTGCAACCCTCGGGCGCTGCGGCAGGGCTACCTGGACGCCCTGGGCGAGTATCTGGCCGAGGTCCGCCACGGGTGCGTGGCCAACAAGGTCGAGTACCGGCTGCTGCGCACCAGCCAGCCGCTCGACGCGGCCCTGGCCGCCTACCTGAGCAGCCGGCTCAGCACGCACCATCGAAACTGACGCGAGGAGAGGACGCGAATCGAGAGGGCCCATGATGCCCGGCTTTGTTTTTCAACCGCTGCTGTGGGGACTGCTGCTGGTCGGCGTACCCGTGTTGATCCACCTGATCAACATGCTGCGTCACCGGCGCGTCCCCTGGGCGGCCATGGAGTTCTTGCTGCAAAGCCAGAAGCGGAACCGCACCTGGATTATCCTCAAGCAACTCCTGCTGCTCCTGATGCGCATGGCCGCGGTGGCCGCGGTCGTCCTCGTGCTGGCGCAGCCGGTGCTGCGCAGCGAGTGGGGCCGGCTGTTCGGCGGTTCGAAAACGCACCACATCGTGCTGCTCGACGACAGCTTTTCGATGTCGGACCGATGGGCCGACACCAGCGCGTTCGAGCAGGCCAAGGCCGTCCTGCGGCGGATCGGCGCCCAGGCCGCGGCGCAGCAGCAGCCGCAGGAGTTTACGCTGATGCGCTTCTCGCGGGTCGGCCGGGAGCGCCGGGACAGCGAAATCGACCTGCTCCAGGCCGCCGTCGACCGGAATTTCGAGGCCGATCTGGAGCGCATGCTCGATGCCATGCGCCCTTCGGAAACCGCCGCCGGGCCGCTGGCCCCCTTGGCCGAAGTCCGCCGAATGCTGCGCACCACCGACGACGAGCGGCAGATCGTTTACCTCGTTTCCGACTTCCGCACCCGCGAATGGAACGAGCCCACCGAACTGCGAAGCCGAATGCAGGCCATCGCTTCCGAGGGGGCCGAACTGCACCTGATCCGCTGCGTCGACCAGCACCGCGACAACCTGGCGATCACTTCGCTCCGGGCCTCGCCGGGCACCCGGGCCGTGGGCGTGCCCGTCTTCGTCGAAGTGGCGGTCCGCAACTACGGCACCAGCCCGGCACGCGACGTGTCGGTCCTGCTGGAAGAAAACGGCCAGTCCCGGCCGGCAGTCCGGATTGCCGAAATCCCGCCCGGCGAGACGGTCGAAGAACGCTTCCTGGTCCGGTTCGCCACCGCCGGCCGACAGCAATTGGTCGCCCGCCTGGAAACCGATCCGGTGGCCGCCGACAACAACCGGTACCTGACCGTCGACATCCCGCTGGACGTGCCCGTCCTGCTCATCGACGACGAGCAGGCGGCCGACGCCCGGGCGCTGAGCCTGGCGCTTGCGCCCGGCGGCCGGGCGGAAACCGGCGTCCGTCCGGTTATCGAAACGCCCCGCTACTTGAGCATCCATCCCCTGGACGACTATCAGGCGATCTACCTGCTCGACGTTCCGCACCTCGACCGTTCGGCCGTCGCCGCGCTGGAGGAGTTTGTGCGAAACGGCGGGGGGTTGGGTATCTTCCTGGGCGAGAAGTCGGACAGCCGCTTCCTGAACGATCAACTGTACCGCGGCGGCGAGGGCGTTATGCCCCTCCCCGTGACCGGACCGGCCGACCTGCTCGTCGACCGGCTCCAACGCGCGCCGGATCTGCGGGTGGAGCCGCACGCTATTTTCCGGGTGTTCGCCGGGCAGCGCAACCCGTTTCTGTCGACCGTGAACGTGGAACGCTATTTCGCCGCCCCCGAAGGCTGGGAACTGGAGCCGGACCCCGGCGCCGAGGTGATCGCCCGACTGCGGAACGGGGCGCCGCTGGTGGTGACCCGTCCGTTCCACGATGGGCGGGTGGTGGCGTTTCTGACCACGGCGGCCCCCACCTGGAACAACTGGGGGCGGAACAACCCGAGTTACGTGGTGGCCATGCTGGAGACCCAGGCCTTCCTGGCGGGCCAAGTCGGCGACGCGCGCAACGCCCGCGTCGGGTCCCCGGTGCGCCTGGAACTGGAGCCCGGCCGATACGAGTCGGAGGTGCGGATGTTCCGGCCCGGCGAGGAGACCGTTGCCTCGGCGCTGACCGAGGCCACGCTGGCCGACGGCTCCCCGGTAGTCGAACTGGACGAAACCGATCGCAGCGGCATCTATCGTATCCAATTGTTCCGCACCGACGGGGGCTCCGAGGAGCGCTGGATCGCCGTGAACGTCGAACCCGACGGCGGCAACCTGGCGACCCTCGACGGGTCGCAACTGGCCGACCGGCTTTCGGGCGTTCCGTACCAGTTCGAGCAGGCCGGCACGTTCCGTTACGCCGTGGGCGATGAACCCGGCTACAACTTGGCCGAAGCCATCCTGTATTTCCTGGTAATCCTCCTGCTGCTCGAGCAGGTGGTGGCCTGGTGGGCAAGCTACCATCCGCCGGCCCCGCGGTCAGCCTTGGCGAAAGGAGGCGCCGTATGAACTGGGCCTTGTTCCCGCTGCCGCTGGCCGCCGCCGGTGCCGCCGAAGGCCCCATCCGGCGGACGTTCGAGTTCGGCCGCATCCAGACGAACACCGACTGGATTCTGCCGGTGGCGGCATTTATCCTGATCGGCCTGTTCGTCCGCGCGATGTATCGCCGCGACTCGGTCGACCTGCCCCGGCCGCTCTGCTGGCTGCTGACGTTCCTGCGCACGGCGGTGTTCTTCGCCCTGCTGGCGCTTTACCTCGAGCCGCAATGGCGCATGGAACAGGAACACACGATCAACTCGCGCGTCCTGCTGCTGGCCGATACCAGCCTGAGCATGGGCATCCCCGACGCCGACGAGCCGGGCGCGAGCGTGCCGGCCAGCCGGGCGCAGCAGGTCGAGCACCTGCTGGGCAACACGCCCTTGCTGGACGAACTCCGCACGACGCACGACGTGGAAATCTTCCGGTTCGACGAGCAGCTTTACCGCGATGCCCGCATTTCCCTAGAGAAATTTCAGCCGGAGGAGTCGGACGCGGCCGCCGAGGCCCCGGCCGCCGGCAATCCGCCCGGAACCGCCGAGCCCGATTGGGAGGAGTTCTTGCAGCCGATCGGCACGGAAACTCGCCTCGGCCAGGCGCTGACTCAACTGATCGGCGACGAGCGCAACACGCCGGTGTCGGGAATCCTGGTGTTCACCGACGGCGGCCAGAACGCGGGCATTTCGCCGGACGCCGCCGCACAGTTGGCGCGCGAGGCCCGAATCCCCATCTTTCCCATAGGCGTCGGCTCCGACCGGCTGCCGACCAACGTGCGCGTGGCCGACCTCATGGCCCCCGAGCGCGCCTACCCGGGCGACCGCTACACGGTGACCGGCCTGGTGCAGGCCCAGGAGATGGCCGGGCAGGTGGTCTCCGTGCAGTTGCTCGCCCGCGACAGCGACTCGGACGCCGAACCCGGCACCGGCGCTTTGATCGAAACCCGCCAAGTCACTCTCGGCGACGCCAGCGAGGTCCTGCCGGTGCGGTTCGAAATCACGCCGGACCGGGTGGGGCGGCGCACCTTTGCGCTCCGCATCGAGGACATCCCCGGCGACCGCAATCCGGGCGACAACGTCCGCGAGGTCGAGGTCGAGGTGGTCGACCGCAAGACGCGGGTGCTGCTGTTCGCCGGCGGGCCGGCGCGCGAGTACCAGTTCCTGCGGAACCTCCTTTACCGCGACCGTTCGGTCGAGGTGGACGTCCTCCTTCAGACGGCGCAACAGGGCATCTTGCAGGAATCGGACCGAATTCTCGACGATTTCCCCATCACCCGCGAGGAAATGTACGAGTACGACTGCGTGGTGGCTTTCGACCCCGATTGGCAGGAATTGAGCAGCCCGCAGGTCGAGTTGCTCGAGCAATGGGTCGCGGAGCAAGGCGGCGGGCTGATGATTATTGCGGGCCCCATCCATACGGGCAACACCGTGTCGGGATGGGTGCAGGACCAGGCCATGGCGCCCATCCGCGCCCTCTATCCGGTGGAGTTCCAACGTCGGTTCTCGGGACTCGACGCCGCGGCGTACGGCTCGCGCGAGCCCTGGCCGCTGGAGTTCACCCGCGAGGGCCTGGAAGCCGAGTTCCTCTGGCTGGGCGACACCGAGACGAGCAGCCGGCAGACGTGGGGCGAATTTCCGGGTGTGTACAGCTTCACGCCGGTGCGAGGCGCGAAGGACGGGGCCACCGTGCTCGCGCGGTTCTCCGATCCCCAGGCCGCCGCCGCCGGCGAGCAGCCCGTCTACTTCGCATGGCACTTCTACGCCTCCGGCCGCGTCTTCTACGCCGGCAGCGGCGAGATGTGGCGGCTCCGGGCCCGCGATGAGAAATACTTCGAGCAGTTTTACACGAAGCTAATCCGGCACGTCTCCCGGGGCCGGTTGCTGCGCGGCTCGACCCGCGGCGTGCTGCTGGTGGGCCAGCAGCGCTACCTGATGGGCGACACGGTCGAGGTCCAGGCCTACCGCCTGACCGACGCGCAGCTCGAACCGTTCGAAGCGCCCCGTGTTCCCCTGCAAGTGATCGGCCCCGGCGGCCGCGTGCAGAACGTGGCCTTGCAGGCCGATCCGAGCCGGGTCGGCTCCTTCGTCGGCCAGTTCACCGTATTGCAGGAGGGCGACTACCGGCTTGAACTGCCGGTCCCCGAGAGCGCCGACGAACGGCTCACGCGGCGGATCATGGTCCGCATTCCACAGTTGGAACGAGAGAACCCCCAGCGCAACGACGCCCTGCTGGAGCGTTTGGCCCAGGGGACCCGCGTCGACGAAGACCAGACGGGGGTGTACTACGTGGGCGTGGAGGAACTGCTGGCGCCGCCGCCGGACAAGCCGCCGGTGACGGAGCTTCTGAGGGACCGCACGCGCACGAGCATCCGACCCATTGCTCCCACCAGCAAGGACTGGGAGCGCTACTGGCTCACCTGGATGATGGCCATCCTGTGCGGCCTGCTGTTTACCGAATGGCTCCTTCGCCGCCTGGTGCGGCTTGCATAAACGATTTACCATGACAACGGCTTCCGACACCGCCCGAATCGAACTCGCCCCGCAGATTCGCGGGATGCTCGCCCGGCTCCGCGCGCGCATTCGCCGCTACGTGTGGATCGAGGGGCTGGCGGCGGCCGTGGTGTGGCTGGGGCTCGCCTTCTGGGTCACGCTCCTGCTGGACTGGTTCTTCGAACCCCCCGCCGGGGTCCGGCTGATCGCCTTGATCACCGTGGGCATGATCCTGTTGGCCGTCCTGGTGCAGAGGATCGCATACCGGCTCATGGCCCCGCTGGGCGACGCCAACATGGCCACCGTGCTGGAACGCCGGTTTCCGCAACTCGACGACGCGCTGCTGACCGCCGTGGCGCTTGCCGGCCGAAAGGCCGACCCATCCGACTGCAACCCGGAAATGCTGGAGCGGACCTGCCGCGAAGCCGCCGGGCGGATGGAGGAGGTGCGCCTCGGCGAGGTGTTCAATCCGGCGCCGCTGCGGCGGCAGGTGGCTTCCGCCATGGCGATTTCGGCTAGTGTGGTCGCCTTCGCCCTGCTCCAACCGGCCGCCCTGGGCACCTGGGCGCAGCGCAGCCTGGCGCTGTCGCCGGAGTTGTGGCCCCGCTACACGCGGCTGGTCGTCGAAGGATTCGACGACGAGGGTCGCGTGAAGGTGGCCCGCGGCAGCGAGTTCGACCTCGTTGCCAAGGCCGACACCTCGTGGCCGGCGGTGCCCGAGGTGGTCGAGGTGCGTTATCGGGCCGAAGGCGGCCGGCGGCAGCGCGAGTCGATGAGCCGGCGGGGCAGCGCGGTTCCCGGCCGCGACGCCTACCAGGAGTACACGCACCGGTTCGAAAGCGTGCTCGCCTCGATCGACTTCGACGTGTACGGCGGCGACGCCGCCGTGCGAGGGCTGCGCATCGAGGCGGTCGACAGCCCCACGATCAACGAAATGCGCCTCGCCGTCCAGCTTCCCGAATACACGGCGCGCCCCGACCGCACCCTGCCGGTGAGCGGCGTAATGCAGGTGCCGCTCGGCTCGCGGGTGGTGGTGCAGGCCCGCTCGAACAAGCCGCTGGTGCGGGTGCAGATCGACTCGGTCCTGGACGATGCGCCGCCTCCGCCCACCATCCTCGAAGCGGAGGACCTCGACGCCGACGCGCAGGGCTTCGAGTTGGCCCTGCCGCCCCTGATGGACGACAAGACCCTCCAGTTCACGCTTTTCGACACCGACGGCATCCAGAGCCGCCGGCCCACGCAGCTCCGGCTGGTTACCATCGCCGACATGCCGCCGCAGTTGGCCGTCCGGCTGCGCGGCATCGGCTCGGCCGTCACGCCCCGGGCGCGGCTGCCCGTGGTCGGCGAAATCCGCGACGACTACGGAATCGCCCGCACCTGGTTCGAGTACTCGATCGACCAGGGCGAACCGCAGACGCGCCCCATCCACCAGTTGCCGTCGGCACCGGCAACCGTGGTGCTCAATGACGAGGCGATGGAAGTGGCCGACTTGGACCTGGAGGTGGGACAGCAGCTCGCCCTGGCGGTCAAGGCGGCCGACCTCTACGACCTTTCCGGCGGCCCGAACGTCGGAAGCGGCGACCGGTGGCAACTGGAGGTCGTCACGGCGGACCAACTACGCACCATGCTCGAAGCCCGCGAACTCGTCCTGCGGCAGCGTTTCGAGCAGATCATTCGGGAAGCCGCTGAAACCCGCGACCTGCTGGCCCGCATGGAGTTCGGCGGCGCAGCCGCAGACGAGCGCGGCGGCGGGGGAAACGGCGAGAAGCCGCCCGACCCGGAAGCCGCCGATCGCCCCACGGCCATGCAGCAGTTGACCGCCCGCACCCTCCGCGTGCAGCGGGCGCTGCAGAACAGCCGCAAGAACGCTCACGAAACCAAGGGCGTGGCCGAAGCGTTCGACGACATCGAGCTTCAATTGATTAACAACCGGGTGGACACCGAGGAGCTGCGAATGCGGCTTGCCGAGGGCATCGCGCAGCCGCTGCACGCCATCGCCGACGAGGCCCTCCCCGAACTCGAACGCCGCGTGGACTCGCTCCAACAGGCTCTCGAAGACGAACGGGTCGGGCCGGCGCGCCGCGACCGCGCCCGGCAGCAGGCCGACCAGGTGCTCCTGGCCATGGAGGTGGTGCTGCAACGGATGATCGAACTCGAGTCGTTCCACGAAGCCGTTGAAATGCTGCGGCAGATTATCGCCCTGCAAGGCGACCTCGAGCAGCAAACCAAACAGCGGCAAAAACAAAGACTCCTCGATTTATTGGAGGACTGACCGACATGGTAGTCACGAAGCTTTGGAGGTGGGCGGCCTGCATGGCATGCCCCATGGTCGTTGGCATGGCTCTGGCCGCCTCGGGAAACGGCGAGCCGGAGCCCCGCCAGGCGCCCGCCGCGGCCGAAGCCGAGCACGGCGACGCCGACGCCGATTCAGCGGCGCGGTTGGCGCTGGAACAGCAACGGATTGCCGACCAGTACCGGCGGCTCGAACAGGTGCTGCTCCGCATGGCCGAGTTGACCGCCGGAACCGACCCGCACCGCGCCGCGCTGCTCAAGAAAGCCGTGGCGCAAAGCAAGGACCGCCTCATCGACCTCCAGTTCGAACGCCTGACGAAGCTCTTGGAACAAGACCAACTTGGCCGGGCGATCGAGAACCACGCGGACATCCAGGAAGAGTTGGCCGGCATCCTGGAACTGCTGCTCCGCGAGGACCGCGCCGAGCAGCTTGCCGACCAGAAGAAGCGCCTGGGCGAGTATCTCAAGGCACTCAACCGGCTTATCCGTTCGCAGGAAAACATCAGGCACCGCACCGAGGGAAGCGGCGACCCCCGACGGCTCGCCCCGGAGCAGGAGCAACTAGCCGGCCGAACCGGCGGACTCGCCGACGAAATCCGCACCAGTAAAGAAGGAGGCGCCCACGAAGGTGCCGGCGAGGGCGAAGATGCCGGCGAAGGCGAAGGCGAAGGTGCCGGCGAGGGCGAAGGCGCCGGCGAAGGCGAAGGCGAAGGCGCCGGCGAAGGCGAAGGTGCCGGCGAGGGCGAAGGTGCCGGCGAGGGCGAAGGCGCCGGCGAGGGCGAAGGCGCCGGCGAAGGTGAAGGCGCGGGCGAAGGTGAAGGTGAAGGCGCCGGCGAAGGTGAAGGCGCGGGCGAAGGTGAAGGTGAAGGCGCGGGCGCCGGACAGCCGGGCGACGATTCGCAGCATCCGGCAAGCGAACGCCTCCAACGCGCGCAGCAGAACATGAAGGACGCCGAGGAGAAGCTGAAGCAGGCCCAGCGCGAGGGAGCCGCCGAGGACCAGGAGAAGGCCCTGGAGGAACTGCGCCAAGCCAAGGCGGAACTGGAAGAAATCCTCCGGCAGTTGCGCGAGGAGGAAATGAAGCGCATGCTCGCCATGCTCGAAGCGCGCTTCCGCCAAATGCTCGACCTCCAGATCGAGGTGTACGAAGGCACCCAGCGGGTCGACGCCGTGCCCGCCGGCCAGCGCACGTACAGCCACGAAATCGAGGCCACCCGGTTGAGCAACCGGGAGCGCGACATCCTGGTGCTCATCGAGCGGGTGTGGGTGCTGCTGCACGAGGACGGCACCACGCTGGCCCTGCCCCTGGCCGTCGACGAGTTGCAGGAAGACGTCCAGGACGTCGTCGATCGGCTGGCCGAAGCCAAGGTCGGCAAGATCACCCAAGGCGTTCAAGAGGACATCATCGCCGCGCTGGAGGAGGTCATCGAAGCGCTGAAGAAGGCGATGAAGGACCTCGAGGACCAGCAGCCGCCCCCGGGGGAGGGTATGGAGGGCCAGCCCGCCGAAATGCCCCTGGTCGATCTGCTCGCGGAATTGAAGATGATCCGCGCACTCCAGATGCGGGTAAACCACCGCACGGAGCGGTACTCGAAGCTGATCGAGGGGGAACAGGCGGACAACCCGGAAATTGTCGAGCGGCTTCAGCAGCTTGCCGAGCGCCAACGGCGCGTTTACCGTGTCACCCGCGACCTTCACTTAGGGAAGAACCAATGAACACCTCAACACGTCGAGTGATGCATTGGGCGTGGGCGGCCGTGTTGGCGTGGGCCGCCCCGGCGGCGGCCCAGTGGGACGACACCCTTTCACGAACCGCTGATTGGGAGCCGCCCCCGACCGCGGACGTAGAGGCCGAGGCGCTGGAGTGGCTGAACGAGCGCGATCCGGACGACGCCGCCCGGGCGCGCTTCGCCGAGGTGTGGGCGGAAGGCCGGCCGGCGGTGGAAACAGCACTGCTGGAAAAGCTGGCGCGCACCTTCGCCCTGGGGAACCCGCAGGCCGCCGAACTGGTGGCGTTGTGCGCCTCGCCCCGCGTGCATCTCGTCCCCCCCCGCCAGCCCTGGCTGATGGATTCCGACCTCGATCCGTTCGAGGCGAACAACCTGCGGTTGCTTTTCGGGCGATGGCTGGTGCACGAGGAAATGTACGACGAGGCCTTGGAGTACCTGGCCGACCTGGAGCCCGATGGCGTGGTCGCCCCGGCCGGCCTGCTGTTCTACCAGGGCGTGGCGCACCACGCCCTCCTGGAGCAAGAGAAGGCGCTCGCCGCGCTGGACCGCCTGCTGGACGGCGAGCACCAGAGTCCGCGGCGCTACATCGCCGTCGCCCGGCTGATGCGGGAAGACCTGGCCGGCGTCCGGCCCGATACGCTCGACCACATCGCCCGCCGAATGCGCGACATCCGCCGGCGGCTCGGTCTGGGTCGGGCGGGCGAAAAGGTTCGCCGCATGGAAGACGGCGTCATCGAGTCGCTCGACAAGCTGATCCAGCAACTGGAAGATCAGCAGGACGCCGCCGCCGGCGCGGGCGCCGGGGCCGGCCAGGGCGGCATTCAGTCCGGCGCTCCCGCCTCCGAGGAACGCATCCTGGGCGGCAAAGGCCCCGGCGAGGTCGACCCGAAGGACCTCGACAGCGGGGCGGATTGGGGCAGCCTGCCGCCGAAGGAACGCGAGGAAGCGCTCCAGCAAATCGACCGCGACTTCCCCTCCCACTACCGCGACGTGATCGAAGAATACTTCCGCCGCCGGGCGGCAACCGAGGAACCCCGCTAACGCGGGGCCGCGAACCGATGAAACGCAATTGCTCCCCCATCGCCTTCCTGCACGCCGGCATCGTCCTGGCCGCCGCAGGCGCGGTTTGGGCGGAACCGGTCGAGTTCCGGGCGGAAAGCTCCGACGGCAGTCAACTCGTCGGCGCCCCCGCAGCGCTCGACGGCGAAACGCTGACCCTGGATACCGCCGAGGGCCCGGTGCCGTTGCCGATGGCCGAGTTGATGACCCTCTCCGCGCTGAACCCCGACCCCCCGCCCGGCGACGAGCCCGCGGTGTGGGTCCGCCTGACCGACGGCTCCAAGCTGGCGGCGGCCCAGTGGACGCTCGACGGGGCGGCCGGGCGCGTCACGCTTCTCGACGGGCGTGAGGTCGAGGTCCCGCGGCGCGCGATCGAATCGGTCCGGTTCCAAGGCGCCGCCGAGGCGATCGCCGAGCAATGGGCGCAAATGGTCGATGGCAGCCACGACGGCGACGTCGTCGTCGTCCTCAGCGACGACCACCTCGACTTCCTCCGCGGGATTATCCGAGGCGTCACGGAAGAGTCCGTCGCCTTCGAAATGGACGGCGACGTGCTTCCCATCCGGCGGGCGAGGCTCTTCGGCATCGTCCTGCTGCGGCCGGCCGGCAGGGAGTTGCCCTCGGCAGTATGCCAAATCGTCGACAACACGGGTTCCCAGTGGTCGGTTCGTTCCCTTGCTCTTGCGGGAGACGGGGAACTTCAGTGGACCACGCCGGCCGGCACTTTCGTAAGCCAGCCCCTGGCCTCCGTGGTCGACATCGACTTCTCCGCCGGCAGGGTCGTGTACCTGGCCGACCTGGAACCCCACTCGGTCGATTGGCAGCCGTTCTTTCCGATGGATAAGGAACTGCCCTCGCGGCGCGAGTTCTTCCGGCCCCGCAGCAACCGCGGCCTGGAGTCCGACGTGCTCGAGTTGGACGGGGTGCAATACGAACGCGGCCTGGCCATGCACAGCCGCACGGAGGTGGTCTACCGTTTGCCGGGCGAGATGGCCCGGTTGAGGGCGACGGCCGGAATCGACGACCGCGTACGCCCGCTCGGCAACGTGCTGCTGCTCATTCGGGGCGATGGGAAGACGCTGTTCGAAGGGACCCTGACCGGTACCGACCCGCCCGTGGAACTCGATCTCGACATCACCGGGGTCCGCCGCCTGTCCATCCTGTGCGATTTCGGCGAGGGGATGGACATTGCCGACCACCTGAACCTGTGCGATCTGAGGGTTATTCAATGACACGTCCTGCCTGGGTTCCTTTATCGTTTATCGCCGGGTGCGGCGGGCACGTGGGCCGGGCGCTCCTGGTCGTCCTCGCCCTGGCGCCGGCCGCCCCGGCCGCGGCGCCCCATGCGCTGCCGGTGCCCGACGCCGTCCGGGAAGCCGAGGCGGCGCGCATCGCCGTCATGGAC
>PWXP01000056.1 GCA_003561895.1 Planctomycetaceae bacterium
CAAGTGGCTGCCACAGATCGCCAGCGCGCTGGACTACCTGCACTTGAACAAGCTGGTTCACCGCGACGTCAAGCCCGCGAATATCTTCTTCGATTCGCACCGCACGCCGTACCTGGGCGACTTCGGCATCGTCAAGCCGCTCGCCGGGGCGGGAACGGGGTTCTCGACCTTGCACGGCGGCACGCAAACCGGCTTCGCGCTGGGCACGCCCAAGTACATGTCGCCGGAGGCGGTCGAAGGGCGCGAGTTGGACGGCCG
Organism: Planctomycetaceae bacterium; assembly: GCA_003561895.1. Classification (GTDB taxonomy): domain Bacteria; phylum Planctomycetota; class Planctomycetia; order Pirellulales; family Thermoguttaceae; genus PWXP01. The sequence goes on from PWXP01000056.1 coordinate 259, forward strand.
GTCCGACCAGTACGCACTGGCGATTATCGTATACGAGCGCCTGGCGGGCCGGATGCCGTTCGACGGGGAAACGCCGGCCCATATTTTCGCGGCTCATCTGACGGCGAAGCCCCGGCCACTTTCGGAGATCGACGCAAATTACGGGGAGGCGATCAGCGGGGTGCTTAGCCGCGCGCCTGCCAAGCGGCTGGAAGAGCGGTTTCTCTCCGCTGGCGTGATGGAGGACGGCGTGGTGCAGTCCGCCACGCTGGGGACTCCCCAGGGCGGAATGCTGTCGCCATTGCTGGCGAACATCGCTCTGAACTTCCTCGACTGGCATCTCGACCGGCTCGGCTTCCGCTTCGTGCGGTACGCCGATGACTTCGTCGTGCTCTGCCGGACAGAGCGCCGGGCGAAAGAGGCGCGCGAGGCGGTCGAGCGGCTCTTGCAGTCGCTGGGCCTTTCGCTCAACGCCGAGAAGACGCGCGTCACGACCTTTCGGCTCGTGGTGCTCCGTGCCGTTGCCGGGCGCCGCAGTTGCTCGCACGCGGCTCGTTGGGTTCCGGCGCGGGCTGGTTTCTCTGCTGCATGCGAAGGCGACAGTGCCCCTTCAACATCCCAATTCTGGCCACCGGCCAACCCGGCTGTCAATCCACCCCGCCCTGGCGTTTTTGCGCGGTGGGTTTTTCAGGCGACTGCGACCCGGGACGAGTGCCCTCGTTGTGGTATCCAAGTCGTGGGCGCCACCGGCCGGCTTGCCCGGCCTGGAGCGGTGGTCGCTCGGCTAGCGCGGCGCCCCGGAAGTATCCTGCTCGTTTAGCTCACTGACCAGGGCTCCGGCGGGGCAAGCCCGCAGGTGGCCCTGTGCGCGACAGAAAACTTGTGTACCACAACCACGTCGGGACGTTCTAAGGGCTCGGGCGTCTTCACTCGACCGTCACGCGGGTTCTGGGGTGCCTTTACTCGTGAGTCACCAGCCTTGGCTGGGGCACTTGTGGCAACAGTAGCGACGCTTGGCCACGTTTACGGAGAAGTGGCGGGCACGGCCGGAGGTGGAGCCGTGCAAGGGACAAGCTCCATGCCATTGATCGCCCGTCCGCTGGGAAGGCTCGAAGCCAAGCAACTGAAGGACCTCCTCCATGGTGATGTCGCGGCGAAGCCGGTCGAAATCGATTCCGGGCATGTTGTTTTCCTCTGCGGGTTCGGAGGGTACATGGTGACACCGGGGGCGTTCGGACCGTTCCGTTCCCTTCAACTCTATAGAGGGAACGGGAACGATCCGCGCGGCGTCAGCCGGCACGTTGCCAACCAGCGGGTGTGCGGCGGAGTTGGCCGGCGCGTTCCAGCGATTCCAGGGTCTGGCCGAGGCGCTCGTTTTCGACGCCCAACTGTTCCCGGAGCCGGGTGCGCGTGAGCACCGCGCCGTCGGTCAACAGGGCGAGGACTTGGTCCGAGAGACGGGCCGGCGCGGGGCGTAGGGTTCGGCGGCCACCTGCAGGTGGGCCGTCTGGGCGTCCGTCGCCACCAGTTCCAGGTACACCGCCGGCGAAGCAAGGGCGGCCCGGTGTTCGCTGGACAAGAGGATCCCCCTACGCTTTGCCGCCAAATCTGCACCTACCCGAATTATTTATGCAAGGTGAAAGTGAGTGCCGGCAATTCCCCAGGTCTGCCCGTTTTGCAGCGCTGTCCTTGTCGGCTATTCCGCAAGTCCCCGGGGGGGATGACACGATAGTGCGGTATCCGGTAAATTGTTCGCAGATGGTTTCCCCAAGATTGTCAACGATGGAAAGGATATTGCCATGAGCATTGAACTCCGACACGACACTGCGTATGCCCTCGTGGTGCCCACCAGCATGGGTGTTCGCCTGACACCCGCTAATGGCCAGCCGATGCACTGCGGCGCAAGCTTTATTCTTCAGGCGACCAGCGCCGAGAGCAACGTGGCCAGCGTGGCGTCTTATCTCGGGTTGCCGGTGAAGGTGCTGACGGCCTTCGTCAAGGGCAGCCCGATCGCCCGATTCATCAAAGACGACTTGGCAAGCCGCCACATGAGCTACGAGGGGCCGGAGGTCGATCAGGGCGACCCCTGGGGCTACCGGCATCAGTTCAATCTGGCCGACAGCGGCTTCGGCGTCCGCGGGCCGCGCGTCCACAACGACCGGGCGGGCGAAGTGGGACGCACGCTGAACGCGAAGGACTTCGACCTGGAGCGGATCTTCGGACGTGAAGGCGTGCAGATTGTCCATCTTTCCGGGCTGATCGCCGCCCTGTCGCCCGAAACGGGCACCTTCTGCCTGGAGGTGGCCCGGGCTGCCAAGAAGCACGGCACCTGCATTTCGTTCGACCTGAACCACCGCGCGTCGTTCTGGAAGGGGCGCGAGAAGGAACTGCACGAAATCTTCTGCGAGATTGCCGGCGCCTCGGACATCCTCGTCGGCAACGAGGAAGATTTTCAGCTCTGCCTGAACGTCGAAGGCCCGGAGCCCGGCGGCACCGACTTGGCCGCCAAGATCGGCAGTTTTAAAGGGATGATCGAACGCGTGAAGAAGGCTTACCCGCACGCCACGGCGTTCGGCACCACCCTGCGCGAGGTGGTCAGCGCCAACCGCCACCGGTGGGGGGCCATCATGGCCGAGGGCGCCAATTGGCACGTCGTCGAACCGCGCGAGATTCCCGTGCTGGACCGCATTGGCGGCGGCGACGGCTTTGTGGGCGGCATGCTGTACGCCATCCTTCGCGGCTGGGAACCGGAAAAGTGGGTCCAGTTCGCCTGGGCCACCGGCGCACTGGCCACCACCATGCTGACCGACTACGGGCAACCGGCCGATGAAGGCCAGGTCTGGAGCATCTGGGAGGGCAACGCCCGGGTGCAGCGGTAGCGAGCGCCGCCCCCAACTGCGATTCAGACATAAGCACCGGCTCGCCCGCGACCGCCCAGCAGGCCGCTGGTGAGCCGGCGGGGCGGGCACACGGGATCACACTCATCGAACGCATCCGGGCCATCTGCCACTTCCAGGCCCAAGGCCCGGCCGAACTCCGCCAGCGGCCCCTTCACGTCGCCGTACACGGTCATCCGGTGCCAGGCGTAATCCCACCGGGTTAGCAGCTTGCCGACGTCGCCGCGCACTTCGCCGATCAGCTTCGTGCGGCAACCCTTTTCGCTGGCCAGCGGCCCCGCGGACCTGGCTTGGTGGATGGCCATTTGCCTCCGCGCCACGTTGGTGCGAATCGTGGTGGTCATGTAACCGCCGGGCATGAGCGACTCGACCACCGCGCCTACCCGCGCGTGCGACGTACGGATGTGATACCCGTTCTGCTCGCCCTTCGGGCCAAACACCTTCGTGGGGCCCACGCAGTGCGAATACACGATGTGGTTCTGCGAGGTGTCGAAGCCCGGGTACGGCCACGAATTGCGCACCTGGGCCAGGAACACCGCGGCCACGCGCACCTTCTTGCCGTCATCGCCGGACGCCGCGCGGCTCAGCGGCGACAGAGCCCCGGCGGCGGCCAGGGCCGCCCCGGCGCGCTTGAGAAAATGCCGCCGGTCGACCGCGTGGGAACAACCTTGGCAGGGTGAATGGGAATGTCATTGGCACATGGGAGGTTCTCGAAGTGGAAAGCGGGCAAACAGCCGAGTATCGAGTGTGAGTTGGCAATAAAGTGCACGCAGCTACGTTACATTCATGAATGATCGCCGTCGCACAAACAGGCCGCACACCAGGACCGCAAAGATTGTCAATTGACGTTTCATCACGCGTCTCCCGCTCGGTTCAAGGTTCACGTTACAACAATCCCCCGCACGTCGATCCCGGCCACCTCGCACCAGGCCTGCAAGGCTTCGCGGTGCGCGCCGTACACCATCACCGGGTGGGAATGCCTGCTGAAGTTTCGCACGTCGTCCAAGCCGTCCACGGCCAGGGAAAATCCGTTTTGGCACCCTCCGATGCCGTCCTCGTGGTGCTCGGGGCGCATGCTCCGCCGGATCACGCCGGTGTCTAGCCCCAGGGCGCCCGGCGAAAGAAATCGCAGCAACGTGGCCGGCTGGTTCTCCCGGAAATCGATCTGCAGGGTGACCCCCTGCTGGGTCTCGTGATGGGGCCGAATCCGGTAGGGGTGCGGCGGTTCGTCGAAACCGTCCATCCGCGTGGGCACCTGGCAGTGCGACTGGACGTATTCGTTGGTGACCGTGTGGATGGCAGGGTTCGACATGAAGCCGGGCCGGCCCAGCAGGTAGCTGCTGAGCATCAAGGCCATGGCCGGGTAAATATCCATCTCGCACGCTCCGCAGGTCCCCTCGTCGAGCAACAGGCAGTAGGCCAGGCACTGCACGTCGGAGCCGTCGCCCCGCCGCACCAGGCCCAAGCAATCCGTGGTCACCGCGTGGGCGCCCGTTTTCTCCATGAGCCGCCGGTTAGCCACATAGTTCTCGGCCGCCTTGAGGATCTCGGCCTCGGAGGGCTCGACTATCTCTTCGGCGTTTTCGATGCACCGGGCGGCGATTTCGCGGGCCTCTTCCGAGCCTTCCGCGTCGCGCATGGCCTGCTCCAACCATTCCAGCGGCATCCGGTGGATGACCGTGCCCAAGGGTTCCAGCACCTCTTCCCGTTCGTCGTCTCCTGCGATGACGGCCAGCCGCGTGTTGGCCATCTGCCACCGCGCTTTGAGGGTGCGCAGGGCCGTGGCCAGCCAATCGGCGTCGTCGGTGGTGCCGATGAACGACCGGGGCGCGCGGTCGACCAGCCAGGTGCGCGTTCCCTGCGGGCCGTAGACGATGGTGGGCAGTTCGTCGGGGCGGGCCCGGAGGAAGTGGGCCACGGCGGCGCGGCGCCGGCTCCGCCCCATTTGGGTCAGAATGGCGCCGTCGGCGTTCGCGGCCCGTTCCTCCAAGAACGCGTCCATGGCGTCGTTATCCACCAAGGGCTTAGGCTCGATGTCGAGGGTCACCCCCAGGTCTTCCGCGGCTTTCGTGAGGATCCTGGTGAAGAGCTGCTGGTTTTCGTCCAGCGGAAAGCCCGCTCCCGGCGACAGGAGGTACCGTTCGATATCCGGGCGGGCAAAGCCGACCATGATGCGAGGTTTTTGCTCGCCGTCGCCGGGGACCATGGGCGCACCGAGCACGCGGCGCGCGCTCGCTTGGAGCAAACCGCTCCGCAACGCCAGTATCGCGCCGCCCGCGGCGCCTACGCGCGCGAGAAACTGCCGGCGCCCTAACAGGGGGCACCGCCCACTCGACTCGGCCGCCTCTGCTCCACAGCAATCGGGTCCCGTTTGCCTTGCATGCGTCATCGCGTCTTCTCCTTTCGCGCAACGGTCGATTGCGCCAAAAATAAGGTCAGGAAAAACTCTGCCGTTTGACAACTCTCAGGCCGGTATGTACACGAACAACACCTCGCCGGAGATACCGGCGCGCACGGTCCGACGGCCGAACCCGCCGGGCTGGTAAGAAATAACACGCGGGCCGCGAGGCAAGAGCTGGCGCAGCCGCCGCCGGGTACGCGCGGTAGTGAACGAAAGAAGGATGCTGGGGCGGACTGCCGCTGGCCCTTTGCGGCGGTCCTGTTGGAGTGCCGGCTTCAGCCGGTTCGAAAGACCGCCTGAAGACGGTGCTCCAACTCCCGCACCCGAAAGAAACCCACCTGCGTGGGGGGCGTTGGGGGGGGGATAGCGCGCGGCGGCGCGGGCGCAGAGGGCCACCGCACTCACTGCTGACTGTTCGTTGCCGCCGATTCGGTGTCATCGCCGTACCCCACCATTCCGAAAAACCATCCTCAATCACCCACCTTAGCACAGGGCGCCGAAGATTGCAAGCTTCTGTTTTGCGCATTCCAGTGCGCATTTGCGAACGCCCTGCAGCGACGCCCATTTTCGGCCAAACGATTGACAACGCAACGGGCCTCTGACATACTGGCAAGCGATGCCTCAGCGCACCACGGCCCGAGCGGTTCTCAAAGGCCTCAACGGTTTCCGTACACGAAAGGTGAAACTATGAAAGACACACGGCGAACATTCCTCAAGACGACCGGTCTGTTGGCCGGCGCCGGGCTGCACGCGCCCTTTCGCCCCGACCGGCCGGCCGTGGCCGCAGAAAATGCCATGCGCACCATGCGCTATGCCTCCATGCCGAAAAAGGAAGCCGTCCTCTGGCAGCAGGAGGTGCGGGCGAAACTATTCGACCTGTTGAAAATGAGCGATCTGGTCGCCGACGATACGGATATTCCCCTCGAACTCGAAATGCACGCCTCCCGCGACGAGGACGGCTATGCGTTTCACGAGATGGAAATGAACAGCACCCCGGGAAGGCGCATGCAATTCGTCGCAACCACGCCCACCGGCCGCGAAGGGCCGTTTCCCGCGGTTGTCTTCCTCGCCGGCCACGGCGGCACGCGCCACACGGTGTACGGCGAACGCGGCGGTTACTACCACGTCGGGCGGCTCCTGGCCGCCGGCGGGTACGTGACCGTGTCGGCGAACATCAGTCAACACGCCGTCTATGAAGCCGGCCGCACGAACATGGGCGAGCGGCTCTGGGACCTCGTGCGCTGCGTCGATTACCTGCTCGCCCGCGACGACGTCGATCCCGAGCGCATCGGCAGCGGCGGCAAGTCGCTCGGCGGAGAGATGGTCATGTGGCTGGGCGCCATGGACGAGCGGGTCAAGGCCAACCTGGTTTCCGGCTTCCTCACCAGCATGGACCAGATGGAACAGAACCATTGCATGTGCTGGAAGTTTCCGGGGTTGCGCGAACTGGTCGACTTCGCCGACATCTATTCGCTTATCGCGCCGCGGCCGGTGCTGTTCCAGAACGGCGTTGATGAACGTGCCAGCCAGTTTCCGCCGGCCCTGGCGCTCGAAGTGTTCGAGGAATTGGCCGTCACCTACCACGATTTCGAGGTCCCGGAAAACGCGAGCCTGGTGGCCTTCAAGGGCGGGCATGTGGTCCACGTGCCCAGCGTGCTGGGCTTCTTCGATCAACACCTGCGAAAGAGCCTGAAGCTGGTGCCGTTCGCCGAGCGGACCCGGCTATGACCCTTGCCGGGGGACAGGTCCATGTTTTCGGGCATCGTCTTTCTCTGAAAATCACGTTGTTTGGCCGAAAAATGGACCAGTCCCCGTCCGGTCCGCGAATCCACAATCGCTCCGACTGTCGCCCGCCTTCTACCGCTCAGCCCGGCCCATGGGGCGGGCATTCTCGCGAAGGTTCTGCTGTTTCTGCCCGGCCAGCGCGCTGAGGCGCTCGACCATTTCCGGATGCTCGCCGGCCACGTTGTTGCTTTCGCCGATGTCTTCGGCCAGATTGTAGAGCTGCACCGGCTTCAGGTGCAGTTTCCACGGCCCGCTGCGAACAGCTCGCACGTCGCGGCCCTGGGTGAAGAAATACGCCTCGTGCGGTGAGCGGGCGTCGGGCTCGCCCACAAGCAACGGCCACACGTCGAGGCCGTCGATCGGGCGGTCGGCGGGCAATTCGGCCGACACCAGCCGCGCCAACGTGGGCAAAAGGTCGATCGTCATGACCGGCTCGCGGCAGACCGTGCCGGGCGGA
>PWXP01000053.1 GCA_003561895.1 Planctomycetaceae bacterium
CCTACGGGCCAGTGAAGCGGGCGGGATGCGGTGGGATGCAGTCATGTTGAATGAGCGGCGGTTGGTGATCCACCGACTGAAGGGCTCTGAGTCAGGCCAACACCCCCTGCAACTGGATGAGGTTGAGGCGCTGAAAGATTTGCGAGAGGCCCATCCTGGGAGTCAGTACCTATTCATTAATGAGCGAGGCCAGTATTTGAGTCGAGCTGCGATCGCCAAAATTGTCAGACGCTGTGGTGAGGCGGCTGAGTTGCCCTTGCCGGTGCATCCCCACATGCTGCGCCATGCCTGTGGCTACTATCTAGCCAACCAGGGGCTAGACACTCGACTGATTCAGGACTGGTTGGGCCATCGCAATATTGAGCACACGGTTCGATATACCAAGCTGAATCCCAAGCGATTTGAGGAGATTCGGTGGGGTTAGGTTGGGTGCTGGGTTGCGTCGGGCCTGCGACCTGCTGGGGTTTGAAGGGGTGAGTACCCATACGTTTCGGCGGTCCCTGGCTACCCATCTTTATGATGCGGGGGTGCCCTTGCGGCAGATCATGGCGATTACGGGCCAGGCTAGCTTGGCGTCGTTGACGAGTTACTTGAACCTGGAGCAGCGGGCGGCTGGGGATGCGTTGTTGGGGTTCTTTGGGGGGTAGGGGTTCTTAGCTCGCTCAGCTTCAACCTGGCGAGTCTGGGATGACCTGGTTGGACACGGTATTAATGGCCATCGCTCTAAGGCTGATCGACTTAGGCACCAGATACCAGGGGTTCTGCTTGGTATCTGGGATGACGTTGAAGCAGTTGGGCAACGTGAGGGGTGCGAGGAAGCGGCTAGGGCAGGGATGATACTGCTATTTTATTGTTGTGACTTTCTTTCTGTTTAACAGTAGTTAGCGTGTAGATAAAATTATGTTGAAGAGGAATATCTATGACCACTCCAGAAGCTATAGCCGAGGCGCTTGCAGCTATCGAAGAAGAAGCCGGTAATTTGTGGCACTTTATGGAAATGGAAGAGGCAAAAATACCTAAAGATCTGTATCATTCCTTGGATTCCAAGGTACGACTCATTTGGGATATTGCCAAGCATAGTTATGACATTAGGACTCCTCAAGACAAAGGAGAATCATGATTCTGCAATGACCGCTATTTGGGTAAACTGAAAGTAAGTGCATTGAACTTTGCCTGCCCATGATGGCCATCGCCCACGCCGCGATCGCAGCCGCTGGCACGAGTTTGTTATTTGGCACCAGCGATTTAACGTACCTAGCCCCGGCGGTGGTGGGCTCCCAACTGCCTGCCCTCGACTCTACCGAGAGTGTCTTGGTTTAGAGCTATGGTGGCCCTGGCCCTGGTGAGTATTGCTGTAGGCTATTTGCGCGGACTGGTCTGTGGGTCTTCATGTCCTGCCAGATGGCGGGCGCTGGCGGTGTCGCTGGATAGGTGAGCTAGTCCTTGAGCCTGAGGGGTGGCCGTGATCGAGGTGGAGGCGGTTGACCTGATTCGACGCTGGGATGTGGTGGCTACCGCGATCGCCCAGGAGCGGATAGTGGCGGAGCTGGAGCTGCTGGTAGGAATGGATTCTGAAGCGGATCCAGCGTTCGATATTAGCTTTGGTGATGGAAACTCGACAAAAAGGGGCTCTACAAAACTGGATAGCTAGGATATAGTATGGACTCATTAACCCGTTGACAACGGCATAAGCCTGATTCGATAGGGAAAAAGAAGAACCGCCACCAGCTCACTGATGACGGCTCTTCGCCAACCTGGCTAGAAGTTCCCCAGCAACCAAGCAATTAGTTGCAGCAGGATGGCCAGGAGTTCAAGAAGTTCATGGAAATCCATGACTTCACCTCCATACGAGGTTGTACCAGCAACAATCGACCTGAGGCCACCCAGCGACCTGCAAGTTAATGGGTGGCTTCTTGTTGTCGGTTATGGTCAATCATCATAGCGGATTATTTTTAGATGTAGCGTTTGAAAATAGTCTTTTACCTATGTTTAGCACTAGATCTGGCTAAAGATTGGAATTGCTTAGCGTGAATTGGGATGCTATTGCGCTTTCTAAGGCTCAAAACTCATGAAAATAGAAGTAGCTCTTGTTGTGGCATCAGAGGTTAGCCACTTAGCGGCATAGCTTATGGTGCTTGCGTAAAAATCAGCGCCTAACCTGTTTCTTCATCTGGGCAACCCTACGGCTCATCTTCTCCACGGTCTCCGGCTTAGTCTTGCCCAGGTATTGGGTGATCGCCCTGCACACCATCTCACTCTGCCACTTCCCTGTCTCGGCCCCAAGTTTGCCGAGCTGGTCTACAGACGGGCGATCGCCTGGGCCTGCGCGGCTACAGCATCCATAGTAACCTGCGCACCTGGGCCAACCGGCTCGACAAGGCGGAGGTGAGGCTAAAGGCGATCCAAGGCCTGGGCGGCTGGTCCTCGATGGCGGCGTTGCAGCAGTATCTGGAGGTGTCGGAGGATGAGAAGGTGGGGGCGATCGCAAGGTAACTCAAGATGAGTCGCACCAAGCTATGAGCACGACCCCACACACCTGACTGACTTAGCAGCCGATCAACAGATCCATTGCTAGGTCTGAAGATTCAGAAATATTAACTGATACTTCATTATCCTGACGGGAACTCTGTATTGAGTAGATATAGCTAGGGCTTCAATTGAAGTCCCAAGTAAAGCCTTTGTAAAGGCTTTATCGTTATGACTCTGCTCTGTGTTGATTGCGCTACACCTGCTTAAGGGGAGATTAGCTAATCAGAATATATGCATCTTATCTATGAAATTATTTTATCTAGACTTCTTTACTTCGACTTGACTCTAAGCCAAAGATGAGTGCGTCTGCTTTTTATGTGTGCAATGCCTTCTATTACTATTCATGATATTTGGAATGAGCTAGATAGCTCTTTTATACCAAATTCTAATCAGGCAGAGGCTATAAGTCATGTCTGCGGTCCACTTTATCTGACAGCAGGACCAGGCTCTGGCAAAACGAGAGTATTACTCTGGCGGACTCTTAATCTTCTGGTTTGTCACAATGTTAGGCCAGAAGAAATATTCTTGAGCACGTTCACTGAAAAAGCAGCAAAGCAGCTAAAAGATGGACTGCAATCCTTGCTGGGATTAGCCACTAACAGAACTGGAAAACCCTATGACATTGCCCGCATGTATGTGGGGACGGTTCACTCCCTTTGTCAGCAACTGATAACGGATCGGCGGATATGTCAGGGTGTTTTACGGCCCGTGACTCCTGCTTTAATGGATGCCCTCGATCAGTACTTTTATGTTTCAGATCGTCGGTTTTGGGATGCCGCGATCGCATCGGCTGAACTAGGTGATAATGCCAACCATGCTATTACAGCTTTCTTTAGAGATGGTAAATGGGGGACATCTTCGCGCCATGCTGCGGTCATTGACGCGATTAGCCTATTCAACCGCTTTTCTGAGGAAAGCTTAAATCCGACAGTTATTCGAGATCACACAGATGATGCCATTCTAAAAGGTTTAATTGATCTCTATGCCTATTACAAGCGCTCGTTAGGGCTGGAGACTCGCACGCTTAAGGTAGACTTCTCTCTTCTTCAGCAGCACGCCCTAGAGGCTTTGGATCAATCTCCTGATACGGGTCATGTCTTCAAGCACGTCATCATTGATGAGTACCAGGATACCAACTCAATTCAGGAAAAACTATTTTTTAAGTTGGCAGCAGGGCATAAAAATATCTGTGTGGTCGGAGACGACGACCAGGCCCTATACCGATTTCGCGGGGCAACGGTTGAAAATTTTGTTCAGTTTCCCAACCGAGTTCATACTGCATTAGGGATTAAACCTAAGCAGATTTCCCTCAACATTAATTATCGCTCCCGCAAGCATATTGTGGACTTCTACACTGACTTTATTGGTCAGAAAAATTGGCGACGGCCTAATGGAGAAGGCTTTTATCGAGTTGTAGACAAGGGGATTCAGGCCCACAGCCGAGATCATCACCCAGCTGTAGTGGCAAGTACTCCATGCCATCCTGATTCGGTCGTAGCAGAAATCGCGACTTTAGTGAAGCGATTATTAGCTGAAGGAAAGGTATCTGACCCCAACCAAATCGCTTTCCTCTTCCCTTCCCTCAAAAGCACTCAGGTTGGTCGTATGAGGCAAGCCCTAGAGGCAGATGGGCTACAGGTCTATGCCCCACGGGCTGGCCGATTTCTTGAAGTGGAGGAGGCGAAGGCAGTTTTTGGCATCTTCCTAGTGATTTTCGGGCGACCTGAGCAAGCAGACTACAAGGGGGATTACGAAAATTTTCAGGCTTGGCTAAACGAGTGTTTGAGTGATGCCCATGGACGATTAGACGATGATGTGAATCTAGCAACCTATGTTGGGGACTGTCAGGACGAGATTGAAACTGTTCTCAGCGACTACCAGATACTCACAAGAACCGCCGAGAAGCGGAGTTGGGATTTGGATGGAGCCTATTCTCCTAAGGTCATGCAGCAGGCCCTGGCCTCGTCCTTTGGCCTTTCTGAGAAGGCTAGAAAGAGTATTGCCAATAGCTACATGAATCGTTTGGCGCAGCGGCGACTCAATGAAGGTGATGCCCTAACCCTCAAGTACATCATCAACCGAGCCACATCCCTTGACTGGAGCATTCTTGACCTGTTCTATCGCCTCTGTGCTTTTAAGCCCTTTAGAGACTGGTTTGACTTGGCAGAGCAAGGGGAGGATGAAGGCCCTATTTGTAACCTGGGATTGATCACTCAATACCTAGCTCGATTTATTGATGGTAATTCGCCGGTCCTAACTGCTGGCTATTTGGTGGATAACAGGTTCATCAATAGCTTCTTCATGCGGTTCATCTACAGTCTCTATCGGTTGGGAGAGTCTGAGTTTGAAAATGCTGAGGATCCATTCCCCAAAGGCCGGATTCCGTTCCTCACAGTTCACCAATCTAAAGGGCTAGAGTTTCCAGTGGTCGTGTTGGGAAACCCCCGTAAAGATGCCAAGATACAGCCAATTGAAAAAATCGTGCGGCCCTTGATGGACCGAGAAAGCGAGCCCCTAGACCGAATGGCTGAGTTTGATGTAATGCGAATGTTCTATGTGGCTCTCTCCAGAGCAGAGAATCTGTTGATTCTCCCTCACTATAAAAGCCAGGGAAACTTTGTCAGCGAACCCTTTAGAACGATGCTCAGTGCCAGGGGGTTTCCCCGTATACCTCAATTTGATCTCAGTACTCTACCCCCAGCTAAGCAAAAGGCAGAGGACATTGCCCGTGCCTACTCTTACACCAGTGATTACCTGCTTTACCAGAAGTGCCCGCGCCAGTACATGTTGTTCCGCAAGTATGGCTTTGTAGCTTCTCGCTCCCAAACCCAGATGTTCGGCAATATCGTCCATCAAACCCTCGAAGACCTTCATCACTTGTTGATTTCAAGGAAAGCCCAGACATGACAGAGCAAGAGATTGAATCTGTAATTATCGATATGTTTGAGCAGAATTATGAACTGCTCCAGGCGCAGGGTGGCCACTCGCTAACCCAGGACACTAAACGAGCCGCCCTCCAGCAAGTTTTACTGTACTGGCGGAAAATGAGGGATGTGGCTGAGCGGGTGACAGAGACAGAGGTAAAACTTACTCTGCCCGAGCAACAGACTCCTAGGGGCCGTAAGTATTCTATCCATGGGGTTGTAGACATCGTGCAAGAGGACGAACGCACGGTGATGTATGACATCAAGACCCATGATGCTGAGTATGTCCAGGCTAATCTCGACGACTACGAAAAGCAGCTCAATGTCTATGCGCATATCTGGCAAAACCTGCGAGGACAGCCCTTAGATCAAACCGCCATCATTGCTACTGCTTACCCCAAAGAGGTCAAGCAAGCTCTTAATGCTGGAGATGAGGAAGCCTTAGCAGAAGCCCTAGAACAGTGGGAACCCCTAGTCGATGTTCCCTTTGACCAAAAGCATGTTGAGGACGTGATTGCAGACTTTAGTGAGGTGGTAGACGCCATTGAAGACCGGCAGTTTACTCCACCCCCCGTGTCTCGCTTAGGACAACGATATAAAGCTAGGGGACGGGAGAAGCGATTTGCTACCCAAATCTGTGGTAACTGCGATGGTCGATTTTCCTGTTCCTCTTACCGAGCCTATACCCAATCCAATCGAGGCAGCGATGCTAGCTTTAACCGATATTTCAGGGAATTTGAATCTACCGACCAAGAGGAGTGGTTAAGCGCCAACCTTGAAGCTGATTTAAACATATAGCTAGAACATTAAGAAAGAAAATTTAGAGTTGAGGTTAAACATGAAAACTATCGCGGTCTATCACAATAAAGGTGGTGTCGGCAAAACTACGCTAACAGTAAACTTGGCTGCATCTTTCAGCAGAAAGGGCTATCGAGTTTTACTCATTGATCTAGATAGTCAGGCAAACTCTACTTATGCTGCCGGACTCATTAAGTTCCAAGATGAACTTCAAGATGACATCAAAGAAAACTATGTTTATCACGTTATTCGAGAACGTAATTCCCACTTTATACCCAGTGTGGCCAAAACCTCAAAATTCACAGAGCCAAGCTTTGATGTAGTGCCTAGTCACATTGATCTAATGCAGCATGAAAAAGAGCTTATTGAAATTGCTCCAGCTCGCACACGATTGTTTAGTAAGCTTCAGAAGATTGAAAATGACTATGATGTGGTTTTTATAGATACCCCTCCTTCATTAAATATTTACTCTCAAATTGCTCTGATTGCGGCTAATTATCTATTGATTCCATCAGATCTCAAGCCTTTTGCAAATGAAGGGTTGAGAAATGTTCAGAACTTTATCTCCGAAACTAATGAGTTTCGTGAGCAAATGGGGCAGAATGAACTACAGGTTTTGGGTATTGTGCCTTCAAAAATTGCTACGGCTCATCGATTCGTTCAGTTTGTTCTACCCAAGATGGAACAGACTGTTAAGGAACGCTATGGTTTTCCAGTGCTTAAGAGTAGAATTTTTGACCGCAGGGATGTTTCAGCGGCCATTGAGAGGACTTCGGAGGTTGGAGAACTCGACATCCCTGATCCTCAGTCCATCTTTGACTACAAAGCCAATTCCCAGGCGGCAGCGGAGTTTGAGGCATTGACGCTAGAAGTAAAGCAACTGGTAGGGATTTAAGACAAAGCTATGGAATTAGCAACTTCTCAAGTTGATCTGGAGTGTATCGAGATAAGGGGAGACTTCCCAAAGCCTGAGCCAGAACAGGTAACATATCTGGCTCATGCGATCGCTGCCGTTGGTGGACTCATCCAGGTGCCAGTAGTGAAGCAACTGGACTTGGAAACCTATGAGCTGGTGAGTGGTTACTTTGAGTATCAGGCATATCTGAAGGCGAGAGAGATCGACTCTAAACTGCCGGATCGGATGCGGGTGTTCATCATCACGCAGAAGAACCAAAAAGCCATCCAGCAGCAGTTGGAGGTGTTTGAGACGCTAGCTGGCGGAAATCCACCACCTGACAGTAATGGGGCTGTTCCCCCTGACCTGTCGATTAGGCTGAACAACCTGGTATCAGCGATAGAGTTGCTTCAAAAGGATGTGAAAACCTCGGCAACAGAGAGCAAAGACGCCATTCTAGAGGCCATTGATGAGCGGTTACCCAAGCCATTGCCACCGCTGGAGTCCTTCAACCGAATCAGTGAACCCCAAGTGGCTCAGCAGACACTAGAGAAGCTGAAAGCCGCTTTGGGCAACAGTAAGGCCCAGCAGATTGTCCAGAACCTCCA
>PWXP01000029.1 GCA_003561895.1 Planctomycetaceae bacterium
CCAGCGGAACCTGCTGTACACGGCCGTCACCCGGGGGAAGAAGCTGGTGATCCTGGTCGGCACGAAGAAGGCACTGGGCATGGCCGTACGGCGGCACGAGACGGCCAAGCGGTACACGGCGTTGCGGGGGCGGCTGCGGGGACGGGTTTGAAACCGACCAGCGGGTGCCTTACCGGGGGTGGTCGGGGTTGACGACGGACGTGAGCGAGGTAAAGTGGACCGTTGTGAGAGGCGAATGGGAGTCCCACAGGACGAGCTTGGTCGTGCGACCCATTGGGCATGGAGTACAGAACATGGCGGGAAAGAAGAAACGAAGGAAGAAACAGTTACGGAAAAAACGGCCACGACCGAATCGACCCCTGCCGCTCGCTTGGGAGTTCGGTCCTGACGTTCCCACCGACGACTTCTTCGAGGGGCATTCCTCGGACGATATCTGGGGTGAGCCGTTAGAGAACTTCATCCACATGATGGAGCAGGGCGAGTTTCTTGTCTGGGAGGCGGTTATGGCCCGGGAGCAAGGGCTCCGACTCACCCGCCAGCAACAGGCGGCACTGGACGGGCTCATCAGCTTCAACGCTGGCGAAGAGGACCGAGTTCTCTACATCAACGAGATGCCACGGCCAAGTGAGCCGTGGTATGCCATACTGAACACGATTGCACCGCACTTGCTTATTGAGCCGTTCCGGACCTTCGACCCACATTATGCGGAGCAATGCGAGGGCTGGCCCCGCATTGTATACTGCCTCAAGACACACGCCGAAGCACTGTCACTTCCGGACGGCGCAACCTCCCCCATTGAGGTCGTGCCCCTCGAATTACGCCATAAACTTTGGCTTCAAGAATGCTTCGATGCTCTGTCCGGACTTGGGCAGGATGCAGAATTGACATTGGAGGACGAGCAGCAGCGGAAGTTTCGCATCGACGATTTTACAGCGGCCCTTCGCGAACATAAGGACAGCGTGCGGTACTTCGACCTGACACTCGATTCATTGCTCACGAAGGTGATCCTTCCCGAGCGAGACCGGCCGATATTGATTGGCGAGTTGCAGAATCAGTTGGGGATAGGCTCCACCGCAGATCGGCTTGCCGATTACCTCTGATGCCGCGGCGAAGCAGCATCCGGGTCACCGGCTCCTCCTTCACCAATACCTGGCCTTTTCCGAAATCACCCACCGCACGCCGCCGCGCGGGTCTTCGACGTCACCGGCCCGCCGGGGAATCACATGGATATGGGCGTGCCTGACGGTCTGGCCGTCCGCCCGCCGCGGGGAAGCCACGCCCATCTCGAACTTCAACCACTCCGGCCTGGCGATGGAGCTGCTCATGCTCGGTAACGCCGCCACGTTGTTCCCCGAAGAGACCCTCGAGTACGACCCCAAGCGGTGCAAGATCGTCAACCATGAGGAGGCCAACCGGTTGCTCCGCCCACCACGGCGCGAGGGCTGGGAACTGTAGGAGAGAGCAGGGATAGGCGGTTGGGAGGTCCGAACTGGCAATAAGGGAGCATTCTCCTTCGTGGCGGTCAAGACGCTTGATACGAACGTTCCCTTGAGCCTCCTGCATTCGATGTTCAGTGTGCGCCTTGCAGTTCCGGCACTTGCCCATCGCCGGTCGGCTCGCCCTGGAGCAGCCACGCGAGGTTGAACCGGGCGATCCGGCCGCCGTCGTCGCTGTAGGCGATGTGCCGCATCAGGTTCGTCTGGTCCTCGGGCGCCCAGTGGCGGCGCGAGTTGTAGTAGATCCGCCCGTCGGAAAGCTCGGCGACCGTGCCCTCGCCGGTGCCGAAGGCCGGGAACGGCGCGCTGGTCTGCCTGCGCTGCGTAGAAGCCGCGATAGTGGTGGTAGTGGTGCCGGGTGATGCACCGCCGGGCGATCGGCCGCAGTTCGTCCAGGAACGTCTGCCCCAGCAGGACGATCGGCGAGAAGGTCTGCATCCAGCACATACCCGTTGTTCCGCACCAGCAGCCGCAGGTACTTGCCCACGTCGTGGCTGACCCATTCGACCTCCGTGCCCCGCAGGTCGAACTCCCCCTCGATCGTCGGCTTCGATGGATCGAGGCCGACCAGGTCCCGCAGGGGAAATCGGCACCGGTCGGTATGGCCGAAAACCGCCTGAGAGCGATTCTGAGGCGTTCACGACAAGAGGCAAAACAGCAAGAAAAGACAATAAATATAGGGCTCAAACGCATTTCTTGGTGTTTTCGGCCGGAGGCAGGGCAAGACTTAGAAGGCCGATGCTCTGTCCAATTGAGCTACGGGGGCTTGCGGTATGGGACGGGCTCCGCAGGTCATAAATAGAGGCTCTTCCTTTTCTCGGTGCAGGCCTCGCCAATGTAGTAGGCACACGCTGCTGAGCCGTCCCCCGGAAAAGCAGTATGCACTTAGAGACGGTAGAGCCCGAATAAATCGCCCGAACCCCGTAGGAGCCCCGGGGGCGTGCTGAAGCGGGGTTGTGGTCGCATCCGGTCTTTCCGCCGAAGCGGCGAACGTGTCCGTCGGCCCGATGCCCCTCGGGACCGGTCGCGTGGGTACCCGCACAGCCCGCACGTATCCGGCGTGCCGGTTGGCCCTCGGCGGTATCGAGCCGTGGCGCTTCAGTCGAGCGGAACGTCAGGCTTGGCTACACGTTAGCACGGTTCCGTCCGCCGTGCAAGTGCCTTCCGGGCCGGAATGCGCGGCGCCGGCCGCCGCGCGTGAGCGGCTTGAAGCGCGGCCTGCCAGAGGGGCGCAATGGGTGGGCGGGTCGGCGCCGGGTTATGTTCGCCGCGTTTGCTGCCCGCTGGCCGCGGCACACCGGGCGACGTATAGTGAAGTAGGGTGAATGGCGTGGCGACTTATTGGCCCGGGGGCGCACGGCGTCGGGCGCCCCGCAACGGGAACGAACCATCAAAAGAGGCCGAAACGAGGCCGAGCGAGCTGTGATGCCCCTTCGGCGGGGGTAGCTGCAGTGGAAAGTGCAGTCCAAAGTGCAGTCCGACATACAACCCAACGCGTCTTGGTCGCTCTCCTCGGCACTCTTGCGGCACGGCCGGCTGCTGGCTTGGGGGGCGCTGGCCGGGTACGTGTTGCTGCTCGGCGCGATAGGCATAGTGCGGCATAGCCCGGGAGGAGTTGTCGGCCTGCCGCCGCTGCAGCTCCGCCTGCTGTTCGCGCCGGAGGAGTGGCTCGTCCGGGCCGCGCTGGCCGCGGTCGGGCAACTGGCCGTGTTCACCGTTCTGGGCTTCCTGGTCCACGTGGCGATTTGTTGGCCGACCGGCAAACGGGGCGGCGAGGGGAAACCGGGCGAGGAGGGGGGCCGGGGTTCTGGAGCCAAGCGCGTGCAGGACCGTTCGGGCGAGGGGCTGCTCGGCTCGTGGCGCCGCCGTCTGGCGGCCTTGGCCGTAGGGGGCGCCCTTGCCGTGCTGCTCAGCGGCTGGCCCTTCGGCGGCGCCGTGTCGGCCTTCGCGCTGGTCGTGCCGGTGTGCGGCCTGCTGCTGGGCGGCTCCATTGCCGCCCATGCCCTGCGCGGCCGCTGGGCCATGCTCCGGCTGGCGGGGAAGCTGGCCGCCGTGGGGGTGCTGGCTGGGGCGGCTACGGGCGTCTTGGCCTATTTGGCGTTGGAAAACATACCCTTGCCGTTCGAGCCGCCGGAAGTGACGCCGACGGAAAAGCGCCGATTGTCCCACCTGGTGACCCACGCCCAGCCGATGCCCGGCAACCGGGAGCACCTGCGCTGGTCGCAGCACGACGTCGAGGGCCTTCTGGCCACGGCCATGGAGCACGCGCCGATGGAAGGGAAGGCCCGGGCCGACTTGGGCCAGGACGCGGTCGCCGGCGAGCTGTCGGTGGCCCTGCCGCGACCGGTTCCCTGGGGGCGGTACTTCAACGTGCGCGGCGTGTTCCGTATCGCGGTCGATTCGGGCCGGCTGCGGCTCGAGCCGCTGCAATTGCAGGTCGGGCGGGTGCGCGTGCCGACCCTGCTATTGCGGCCGCTCGGGCAAGTGGCGGTCGCGGTGGTCCATGCCGACCCCTATGCGCGAGACACCTTGGCGTCGATCGACCGATTGCACGTCACCCCGGAAGCGGTCGACATGACCTACCGGACCGGGCAGTTTCGGGACGACCTGGTTGCCGCCCTGCGGGCGCACTTGGGCGAGCCCGACGAAGTGGTTCAGGCGACCGCCGTGTATTACCGGCACTTGGTGGGCCGGGCCGAGCCGCTGCCCCGGGGCGACGAGGGGTTCGTCGCGGCCGTGTCGAGCGCGTTCGCGCTGGCCGAGGAGCGATCGGTCGGGGGCGATCCGGTGGCGGAGAATCGCGCGGCCATCCTGGCCCTGGCCATCCTGCTGGGCCACTCGCGCGTGGAGAGTTTCATCGGCACGGTGGGTACTGAGGAACTCCGCCGTGCGGGGCGCGTTTATCTCGCGCGTGCTCGGCTCCGCGGCCGCCGCGACTGGGTGCAGCACTTTTTCGTCTCCGCCGGTTTGACCGTTTTGACCAGCCCGGCGGCCAGCAACGGCGTCGGGCTGCTGAAGGAGGAGATCGACGCGGGCCCGGGGGGCAGTGGGTTCTCTTTTGCGGATCTGCTGGCCGACCGGGCCGGCACCGAGTTCGCCCGTACCGCCACCCGCAATCCGGCCGCCGCCCGCCGGATGCAGCGCCGCCTCGCCGGCGGCTTCGCCATCGACGACGTATTTCCGCCGGCCGCGGGCCTTCCCGAGGGCATTCCCGACGCCCGGCTGCAAGCCGAGTACGGCGGGGTGGGCGGGCCGAAGTTCCGCGCCATCCTCGACGACATCGAGCGGCGCCTGCTCACCTGCGCCGCGCTGGAACTGGGGCAATCCGGGGCGAGGCAGGTGTGGTGAAACGGTCGTTGCCCACCTTGCCCGCTCCCAGAACGAAGTCTACCTCCAGGCCTGCCTTCGTCCAACAGAACTGGACTTCGTAATGCAGTTCGCAGTACATCGCAGAGGATCTGCTCTCGGAAAATCGCGCCCGGAGGTACGTGGACCTGCCGGTCTTGCGTGTCCCCCGCAGGAAGGCCGACTGCCGCTGTGGCAGATCGAGGTTAAAGATGCAAGCGATCATGGCCATTATGGGAGCGAGGCACGTGGGATAGGCTTCCAGCCTGTCTTTTCCGCCGACAGGCTGGAAGCCTATCCCACGCAGCGCCCCCCTTGGCTTGGCCGGCAAATGGGGTACAAATACAGGGTATGGTCCCCAACGAGCAACAGCAGTCGTTTCCCGCGTTCGACGAACCCAACGAGAAGCCGGCCGAGTCCGCGCTGGGCGGGCTGTCGACCGAGCCGATCATCTGCCGCCGCAACACCCCGCCGCCGGACGACTTGACCGGCCGGGCGGTCTGGATCGTCGACGCGCACAACCTGATCCATCAGGTGTTCCACGCCCTGCCGGAAATGACCGGCCCGCGGGGCGAACCCGTCGGCGCCGTGTACGGCTTCGCCCGCGACGTGCTCTACCTGCTCGAGGAAAAACAGCCCGACTACCTGTTCTGCGCGTTCGACATGCCGGGCCGAACCTTCCGGCAGGAGTTGTTCGAAGGCTATAAGGCCGGGCGGGTGGAGATGCCCGAGGACTTGGCCCCCCAGTTCCGGGCCGTGCAGCAGCTCATCCGGGCCCTGGGCATCCCCTCGCTCGGCTGCGAGTCGTACGAGGCCGACGACGTGATGGCCACCCTGGCCGCCGTGGTCGAACAACGCGGCGGCCAGTGCTTCCTGGTGACCGGCGACAAGGACTGCCGGCAGCTCATCTCCGACCGCGTGAAACTCTACAACATCCGCAAGGACCAGGTAATCGACCGCCACACGCTGCACGAGGTCTGGGGTATCGGCCCCGAGCAGGTGGTCGATTTCCAGGCCCTGGTGGGCGATTCGACCGACGACGTACCGGGCGTGCCGCTGATCGGGCCGAAGTACGCCCGCGACCTGCTCCAGCGGTTCGGCACGCTCGACGCCGTGCTCGGGCGTGCCGATGAAGTGCCGGGCGCCAAACGCCGGGAGAACCTGAAAACGTACCACGACCAGGCGCTCCTGAGCCGCGAACTGGTGCGGCTGAAGCGCGACGTGCCGGTGGCCGTCGACTGGGCGGCCGGCCGGGGGGGCGGCATCGACGTGACCGCGGCGCGCAACCTGTTCCACGACCTCGGGTTCCGCGGCATCGCCGCAAAGCTGGAGGGACTGGGCGGGCGGCCCATCGCCCCGAAGGAGCCGGTCGAGAAGCCCGTCTATCACATCGTCGATACGCCGGAAAAGCTCGCCGCCCTGGCCGACCTGCTCGGCCGGCAGGCGGTCATCGCGGTGGACACCGAAACCACGCACCTCTGGCCCCGCTGGGCCGAGATTGTCGGTTACTCCTTCGCCACCAGCGGCACGGAAGCATGGTACGTACCCGTCCGCGCGCCCGAAGGCGAACCATGCCTCGACCCGCAACAGGCGCTGGCCGCCCTGCGCCCCGTGCTGGAGAACGAGCAGATCGAGAAGGTAGGGCAGAACCTGAAGTACGACGCGATCGTGCTGCGCAACGTGGGCGTCGAGCTGCGCGGCGTGGCGTTCGATACCATGGTGGCCAGCTACCTGCTCGACGCCGGCCGCCGCAGCCACAGCCTCGATGAGTTGGCCCTGCGCTACCTCGATTTCACCAAGATCAAGACGAGCGACGTGATCGGATCGGGCAGGCAACAGAAGCGGATGGACCAGGTGCCCGTGGCCCGGGTGGCCGAGTACGCCTGCGAAGATGCCGTCGTGCCCCTGCGCCTGCGGCCGATTTTGGCCGAGCGGATCGAGCAGGCGGGGCTCAGCCGGCTGTTGGCCGAGGTCGAGGTGCCGTTGATCGACGTGCTCGTGGAAATGGAATTTCACGGCGTGAAGCTCGACGTGGAGCGGCTGGCCGAGTTAAGCCGGCGCTTCGGCGAGCGCCTCGACGCCACCGAGGAGGAAATCCACCGCTTGGCGGGCCGGCCCATCAACATCGCCTCGCCGAAGCAACTCCAGCAGGTGCTCTTCGACGAACTGAAGCTGCCCGTGCTGAAGAAGACGCCCAAAACCGGCCCGAGCACCGACGCCGACGTGCTGGAGGGGCTCGCCCGGATGGGCAACCCCTTGCCGGCGAAAATCCTCGAGCACCGCCAGTATGCGAAACTGAAGAACACCTATGTCGACGCGCTGCCCAAGCTGGTTCACCCCGGTTCGGGGCGGGTTCACGCCTCGTTCAATCAGGTGGTGGCGGCCACCGGCCGACTGTCGAGCAGCGATCCCAACTTGCAGAATATCCCGGTGCGCACCGACGAGGGGCGCGAGATCCGCTCGGCCTTCATTCCGGGCGAAGCGGGCTGGCTGCTGCTGGCTGCCGATTACTCGCAGATCGAGTTGCGCGTGCTGGCCCACCTCTCGGCCGACGAGCGGCTGTGCGAGGCGTTCGCACGCGACGAAGACATCCACACCCGCGTGGCCGGCGAGGTGCACGGGGTTTCGATCGAGGAGGTCACTCCCACGATGCGCCGCGAGGCGAAGGCGGTCAACTTCGGGATCATCTACGGGCAGAGCCCGGGCGGGCTTGGCCGGGCGCTGGGAATCGACCGCGACCGGGCGGCCCGGTTCATCGACGATTACTTCCGCCGCTACGGCCGGGTCGAACGCTTCTTTGCCGAGGTACTGACCGAATGCCGCCGCCAAGGGTACGTGCAAACCCTCCTGGGCCGGCGCCGGGCCATCGTCGGCATCCGCCACGACGCCGAGCGGGCGAAAAACCTCCC
>PWXP01000342.1 GCA_003561895.1 Planctomycetaceae bacterium
GCGCGGACGGTCGGGTTGTTGCTGTGCGGGCCGTCGCGGCGCTCGCGTGTGCTGTCGGGCGGAACGGCGGTGAGGATGGGCGTGACGCCCTCCATGTCGGGACGGAAACGCATGTGATAGTACCATTCGTCGTGCAGCGAGAAGGGCTTCACGCCGCGGGTGACGGCATGTTCGGGCAGTTCCTTGATGTGGGCCGTCCACCATGGATTGACCGACCAGTGCGTTTCAAAGTATCCGCCGATCCAGTCGAGGAACTGCTGCCCGGCACGGTCCTTCGGAACCTCCACCGCATAGTGCAGGCATGCCAGACCAACGCCCTTTTCCATCAGCGGGGCGACCTGGTCGAGGTGGGGCAGAATAGGATGATGCCTACCGCCGCCGTTGGCGAAAATGACGATGGCATCGGCGCCGTCGAACGCGTCGGGGTCGTCGGGCCATCCGTTCGTGTAGACGGCCGTTTCGATCGGCAGGCCGCTTTCCTCCAGGGCCTTCGCCAGCAGCTTGCAGCCGGCGTTGTGCTCATGGCCGCCGTAGCCGTGGCTGCCGGTGCCGGCCACGAATACAATCCGGGCCGTATTCGAGGGGTTGTCGGATGTCGCCTCGGCGAGGGCGGGCGCCAAGGCAAAAATAGCAAGAAGAGGAAAGCCGGCCAACAATGTCGCGGTTCGCATGGTGAAAACCTCCTGCGGGAAAGACTGCGGCCCGCGCTGCGGCCGCATGGGGGGTGCTCATCGCCCGGCGCTCGGGCGACAACTTGATCTATTCTAGCACCGGCGCGTGCGGGCGGCAAGTGCCGGGGCGGCGGTCCGCTCAGAGGCTATCCGGAAAGGCTCGGATCCATGTCCCCTTCTCCCAATAGGGAGAGGGGAGTTTCCGGATAGCCTCTCAGACGGTTAGTGCTTGAAATGCCGGCGGCCGGTGAGGATCATGCTCAGCCCATGGCGGTTGCAGGCGGCGATGACCTCATCGTCTTTTTTCGATCCGCCGGGCTGAATGACGGCGGTTACGCCGGCGGCGGCGGCCTGTTCGATCGAGTCGGGGAAGGGGAAGAAGGCGTCGCTGGCCATCACGGAGCCGGCCGCGCGGTCGCCCGCCTTGTTGATGGCAATCTCGACCGAATCGACCCGGCTCATCTGCCCGGCGCCGGCGCCGAGCAACGTGCGGTCTTTCGCCAGCACGATGGCGTTGCTCTTCACGTGGCGGACGGTCGCCCAGGCGAAGCGGAGGTCGGCCATTTGGGCCTCGGTGGGCTGGGCGTCGGTAACGACCTTCCACTGGTCTTCCGGGTCGGGGAGCACGTCGGCCTCCTGCGCCAGCACGCCGCCGTCGAGGCAGCGGTACGACCACGTTTCGGTCGACGGCTCGATGTGGCCCACCTTCACCAGCCGCACGTTGGCCTTCCACTTCGGCCGCGTGGTGAGGATGGCCAGCGCTTCGTCGTCGAAATCGGGCGCGACCATCGCCTCGACGAACAGGCCGGGCTTGCAAAGCGCCTCGGCCGTGGCGGCGTCGACCACGCGGTTGACGCCCAGCACGGAGCCGAACGCGCTGAGCGGATCGCCCGCCATGGCAAGCCGGAGCGCGGCGGCGGGCGTTTCGGCCTCAGCGGCGCCGCAGGGGTTGTTGTGCTTGATGACCACGGCGGCGGGGGAACCGAAGCCGCGCACCATGGCCAACGCGCTGTCGAGGTCGAGCAGGTTGTTGTACGAGAGTTCCTTCCCGTGCACCTGCCTGGCCGATACAAGGTTGGCGCCCATCGACTCCGCTGTGGCGTACAGGGCGGCCCGCTGGTGCGGGTTCTCGCCGTAGCGGAGTACGGCGCGGCGCCGCAGCGCGATGTGGAGGGTGCCGGGGAAGGGCCCCTCGGCGGTCGCACCGGCGAAGAAGTCGGCGATGGCCCGATCGTAGCCCGCTGTATGGGCAAACGCCTCGGCCGCCAGCTTGCGCCGCAAGTCGGGCGTGGTGCAGCCGTGATCCTTCACCTGTTCGAGGATCTCGCCGTACTGCTCCGTATCGGTGGCAATGGTCGTGAACGCATGGTTCTTCGCCGCGGCGCGGACCATGGTCGGGCCGCCGATGTCGATCTGCTCGACGGCCTCCTCGAGGGTGGCGCCCTCGCGGGCGACGGTGGCCTCGAACGGGTACAGGTTTACCACCACCAGCTCGAAGGTGACGATGCCGTGCTCGGCCAGGGCCGCCAAGTCGTCCGGCCGGTCATGCCGACAGAGGATGCCGCCGTGGACCGCCGGATGGAGGGTCTTCAGCCGCCCGTCCATCATTTCCGGAAAGCCCGTGTAGTCGGCAATGTCGCGCACCGGCACCCCCTCGCTTTCCAGGTGGCGCCGGGTGCCGCCGGTGCTGTAGATTTCGACGCCGCATTCGGTCAGCCCGCGGGCGAAACCGGTCAGGCCCAGTTTGTCGCTTACGCTAATTAGCGCACGTTGGATTCGCGGTGATTGCATCAGGTGGCTGCCTCCTCGTTGCCTTGGGTGGAGCGGCCGAGGTGGGGGGCGACCGCTTGGCCCCGCAGTTCCGCACCCTCGCGGAAAAGGCCCTCGCTCCCCTCAGTTTACCTCGATTTCGTTGGTGACGGCATCGCCGCCGGGCACGGCCATGGCTGCGTGCTGTGCAAGCTGCTTCGTATAATAGCTGTGGCACCGGCCGCGCAGCAAGACCCCCTCCTCGTGCAGTTCGACGCGGAGGTCGCGGACGCCGCGCCCGGTCTCCTCCTGCACTGCCCGCTCGATCGACGCCACGAGCCGTTCGGCCTCGGCCAAGCTTTGGGGTAAGGGGTAGTCGTCGCTCCGGCGAAAATGCGCGGGGTGGGAAAGGCGTTGTCGTTCGTCCATGAGTTCCTCCTGAGCGTCCGCGATGTTCGCCGGCCGGGAAAGGCGGCGAGGGGGACTACCAGACGTGAATCGAGTTGACCACGTCGATCTCCCTGCAAACCGAGCGTACGACTTCCTGGGCCAGTTGCTTATAATAGAAGCTGGAGACGGCGCCGGATATGAGTAGACAATCCTGCACCGGCTCCACCTGAAGTTCGCGGAGTTCATAAAAAGGGCTGCTCCTCAGCGCGAACTGGGCTCGCGGTTGCACCTCGTGTGCGGCTGACATGGCTACCAGCGGTTTCGGATAATGGTATCGGTAATGCCCGTGCTCTCCATGGAGAAGCGCGCGAACGGGACCTTCCAGCCCGCTCGCAACAAGTGCAGCCAATCCTGATTGGTAAGCGTTCACGGGTCGGAAATCGTCCCGGTGCTCGGCCGCGGCAGGAAATTAGCCGCAACGCGCTAGCGTCCGGTTTTTGTTTCAAGCCAAGCGAACCGGGGCTAGCCCTGCGGCTGATTTCCGACCCGTGAACGCTTACCCTGATTGGAACCTGTTCGCGGCAATCCGTCAACCCCACACCCCGAGGCGCCGCGAAAATTTTTTCGCCGCCCGAGGCGGTTTGCCGGCTGGATTCGGGGGCACTGCCAGGCCCCCATAGAAGGGGCATATCCCTTTCTGCGTTGCCGCCCCAAGGCTATTGACAAACTTGTCATGAATCCGTATCATAGTGGCATGGTCATGGTCCTATCGGAGTTGAACCATGAACGCCATTCAGAGCATTGAAGTGGGGGGAAGCGGTTTGTACTCGTCCCGGCAGAGGACTACGAACGTATTCGCGAGCATCAAGCCGCTGCGATCCCGCCGCTTCCGCCCGCCGACGCCGAGGGGAATCGACCGGCTGCCGAGTTCATCGCTGCCAGCGTTGCTCGCGACGTCATTCGCGAGCGCCAAGCGCTGGGTCTAAGCCAGCGAGAGTTGGCCCGATTGGCCGGTGTGCGGCCCGAGACAGTTTGCCGGCGGGAGTCGGGCAAGCATTCGCCCACCGTTCGCACCGTCGAGAAGATTGAACGGGCGTTGAAGCGGGCCGGGAGGTGAGCACGATGCCCGCTTGCAGGTGGCGGGCATTTCGTCTGCCGTGGGGCCTTACGCCGCGCCCTCCGGCACCCCTGGCGGCCATTTGCCCCCGTCGATATAATGCCGCGCTTAGCCAAGCCTGACCGCTCCCGGCGGTCCCACCGGTATCGGTTGCGCGCCGCGCGGCCGTGGGCGGAACCTGGGGGAGATCCACGAACTCGAAGGAGAATTCCTGCGCCATGATCGTTACGACCAAAGAGCTTTTCCGTCATGCCTACGGCAAGTACGCCGTGGGCGCTTACAATATCAACAACCTGGAACAAACGGTCGGTCTGTTCCGCGGTAATCTGGGCAAATCGAAGTCGAACGACGACCCGGTCGACGCGGCCCAAAGCGCCCCGTTTATCCTGCAGATTTCCCGCGGCGCCCGAAGCTATACCGACAAGCGGTTCCTCGAGGCCATGATCCGCGCGGCCGACGAGGTGTTCCCCGAGGCGGTTTTCGCCGTGCATCTCGACCACGGCACGGAAGAGGCGTGCTACGACTGCATCGAGAGCGGGTTCTACAGCTCGGTGATGATCGACGCTTCGCACGAGAAGTTCGAGAAGAATATCGAAATTACACGCCGTGTGGTGGAGGCCGCCCACGCCAAGGGCGTGGTGGTTGAGGCCGAATTGGGCCAGCTCGGGGGCGTCGAAGAGGACGTGGTAGGCAGCGTCAAGCTCACCAAGCCGGAAGAGGCCTCCCAGTTCATCGAGCAAAGCGGCTGCGATTCGCTGGCGGTGGCTATTGGCACCTCGCACGGGGCCTATAAGTTCACCGGCACGCAGGGCCTGCGGCTCGACGTGCTCGAAGAGATCCGGAAGGCCGTCCCGGAAGGGTTTCCCCTGGTCATGCACGGCTCCAGCAGCGTGCCGCAAGAATGGGTCGATCGGATCAACAACGCCGGCGGCGCGTTGAAGGGCTCCAGCGGCGTGCCCGAGGAGCAGTACCTGCCCGCCGCCAAGATGGGCGTATGCAAGATCAACATCGACACCGACGGCCGGCTGGTCTGGTGCGCCATCTACCGCGAGTCGTTCCGCGACCAGCCCGACGACTTCGACCCCCGCACGCCGGGCAAGAAGTTCATGCCCGCCTACGCCGACTACATCGCCCACAAAAACAGCAAGCTCGGCTCCGCCGGCCAGCTCGAAAGCGCGCGGAAGACGCTGTAGGGGGTCGCGTTCCGGCGTTTCAACCCGATGGGCCATGCCGCATTAGCGCGGCGCTGCGCCCGGCATCCGGGCGGCCTCGCAGCCGGGGGGGTCGGGCGTGCGCAGCGGAGCGTTCCACTGCACGAGGGCGCTGTTGCCCGCGTCCCCGTCGGCGGGGCCGGCGAACTCGACTCGGCTGAGCACCAGTCCGGCAATGGGCACACCGCTGTCGTCGAGCCGTTCGGCCGTGCCCCCCGGGCGCCGGTGGGCGGCAACCTGGGTGCCGGGTGTTAGCAGGGCGCCTTCGCCGTCCCACGTCAGGTTGTGCAGGAGTGGGGCCGGGTCGCCCGGCCCGTCGAAAAAAATCAACGTGCCGCCTTCCGCCGGGGCGAAGACGCTGCGTTCGGCCCGGATGGAAACCCGCCCCACCGCGGCCGGCGCGTCGTCCACGCGGCACCGCCACAGGGCGGCCGCCCCGCGCAGCGTTACCCGTTGAAGAAACATGTTGAGCGACTCCTCGGCGCGGGGCGGCCGCGACGACCGCACCAGCGGCCCCGGGCCCAGGTGCAGGGCATTGCGAAACTCGACCCGCAGCACGCCTTCGGCCCGGCTGTCGAGCGCGGCGGCGACGTCGCGGAACAGACAGTCGGAAAATCCGACTGAGCCGCTGGGCAGCGCCAAGGCGTCGGCGCGCGAGGGCGGCGGGTGAACCCAACGCACCGCGGCCGGCGGCCTGGCGCTTCCGGCGCCCGCGCGGAACGTGCAGGCGTGAAATTGCACATTCTCGGCCGCGACCACCACCATCGCGGCGTCGGTGCCGCCCGCTTGGTCCCATAGGAAGTCGATGCCTTCGAAACGGACCGGCTGAGAGGAGTCAGCGTCATCATCTTCGAGGGCGACGTGCAGGCCGCCGGGGGGCACGTGCACTTGCAGCCGGGTGCCGTCCGGCCCCGCAACCCGCTGCCCGGGCCGCAGCTCGAGCCGCTCGAGGTCGTCGAGTTCGCCGTCGCTGAGTATCAGGTCGGCAGTTGTGGGGTTGGGCGCGCCGGTCCTGGACGGGGGAGCGGCGCCTCCGGTTGCCTCGGGTTCCGCACGTCCGGAGTCGTCGGCCGCGGCCAGATAGGTGGCCGGCAGGACCCGGTCGTCCGACGGCGCTGCCGGAGACGGCTGCTTCGGTCGGGGGGCGACTGAGGGGCCGGGGTTCCCAGTTCGCGCCGCCGCTTGGTGGGGCGTCGGGGCATTGGCGCCCTTTTCCCGCACCGCGCGCCAAATGGGCCATGCGGCCACCAGCAGGGAAGCGGCCAGCGCCAGGCCCATCACCGCGGGGCGGGCGAACTGCCCCGGCCGGCGTGGCATGGCCAACGGCCGCATCGAGGGCCAGCCCAGTGCGGGGTTTTCGGCCGCGCGGAGCGACCGCCCGAGCAACCGGCGGCCCGCCGATGTCGGCAGGCCTAGCAAGGCGGCCAGTTCGCCGGCGTTGCGGGGCCGGCGGCCGGGTTCCGGCCGGGTACAGGCCAGAATGGCCTCGGCCAGCGCGGCGGGAGTGTCGGGTGCCAATGCGCGGGGGTCGGGAATGCGGGCCTCGTGCGCGGCGCGGAGCTTCGCCAGGCTGTCGCCCCCGCCCAGCGGCGCCCGGCCGCACAGCAAGTGCCACCACACGCAGCCGCAGGCATACAGGTCGGAGGCCGTATCGGGCGCCGTGCCCCGAGCGACCCGTTCCGGGGCCAGATAATCGTAGGCCTCGGGCGGCAGGTTGGCGCAGCCGTAGCCTTCCTCAGGCCTCAGCACGCCGCGTACGCCCGGCAGGGGCAGCACCACCCGCCCGTCGTCGGCCAGCCACACGCTCGAGGCGGCGATGTCGCCGTGGCCTCGTCCGAGGGTCTCGAGGTCGGCAAGGCCGGCGGCCATGGCCCGGGCCACCTCCAGGACGGCGGCGGCGGGCATCCGGCCGTGGCAGATGAGCCACTCGGCGGCCGAACGGCCCGGAATCCAGGGAGCAGCAATCCAGAGGCGCATGGGTTCGGCCGACCGGCCCGCGTCCGGCCGGGCCGCTCGGGCGGCGACCGGGGCGGAGTCCTGCTCGACTTGACCGGCGGCGATCGGTAACGCACAGAACTCGGATGCCAACCCGCCGGCTGCTTCGGCCAATTCGCGGAGGCGTCCGGCCGCCTCGCGGGCGGCCCGGCCGCTCCGGCTGGCCACCATGAGGCGGACGTGGTTGCCGGAGTCGACGTGCCGGGCCCGGTAGGCGGCTGCATACAGGCAGTCGGTGAGTGGTTCGAGGAGCGCGTAAGGCCCCAGCCGCAGTTGGTCGCCCCGGCCGGCACGGACCTCTGCGGCCTGCCATCGGGTCAGCACGCCGTGCTGCGCCAGGGCGTCGAGCCAAACCGAGTCGAACTGCGGCAGTTGGCGGGTGAGTCGTGCCACATGCCGCCCCACCCGTCGGAGGTGGGCGGACGCAGCCAGCCCGAGGTCCTCGAGAAGCTGGGTAATCTGCGTTGGCGGCGAGGCGGGCATAAGGGTCTTTCTGGTCGGATTAATCGGCCGCCTATTGTGCCCGGCTCCACACCTTGCCACAAGAGCGAAAAACGGCGAAAGTTCAGGTGTTCCGTTGGATGGGAACTCCGTTGGATGGGAAC
>PWXP01000482.1 GCA_003561895.1 Planctomycetaceae bacterium
CCTCACCGACAATCTCCGGCACGATGCCCGGCAGCGGCTTGCAGCAGCTTCCCGGCTTGGTGGGCGTGGCGCCCGGCAGGGGCGTCATCATGATGCCGCCGGTTTCGGTCTGCCACCAGGTATCGACGATGGGGCACCGCCCCCCGCCGATCTTCTCGCGGTACCACATCCAGGCTTTGGGATTGATCCCTTCGCCGACGGTCCCCAGCAGGCGGAGGCTCGAAAGGTCATGCTTGTCGATCCACTCGTCGCCCCACTTGATGAACGCGCGGATGGCCGTGGGCGCGGTGTAGAAGATGCTGACTTTGTACTTCTCGACCAGTTCCCAAAAGCGGTCCGGGTTCGGGGTGTCCGGCGCGCCCTCGTACATCAGGCTCGTCGCCCCGGCGGCCAGCGGCCCGTACACAATATAGGTATGCCCGGTAATCCACCCGATGTCGGCCGTGCACCAGTAGACGTCTTCGTCGCGGACGTCGAACACCCACTCGGTGGTCTTCTTCGCGTACAGGTTGTAGCCGGCGGTGGTGTGCTTGATGCCCTTGGGCTTGCCCGTCGAGCCGCTCGTGTACAGGATGAACAGCGGCGCTTCGCTGTCGAGCGGCTCGGCGGGGCAGTCGTCGGAGGCCTCGGCCATGAGTTCGTGCCACCAGAAGTCGCGTCCGGCCTGCATTTCCACGTCGACGCCGACGCGCTGCAGGACAATGCACTTCTCCACGGTCGGCGACTTGGTCAGGGCCTCGTCGACGTTCGCTTTCAGCGGCAGCTTCTTGCCGCGGCGCCAGCCGGCGTCGGCGGTGATCTGCAGCTTCGCCGAGGCGTCGTTGTTTCGGTCGGCGATGGCTTCGGCCGAAAACCCGCCGAATACCACCGAATGGATCGCGCCGATGCGGGCGCAGGCGAGCATGGCGATGGCCAACTCGGGCACCATGGGCATGTACATGGCCACCACGTCGCCCTTCTGGACGCCGAGTTCTTTCAGCACGTTCGCGAACTTGCACACCTCGCGGTGCAGCTCGCGGTAGGTGATCCGTCGCACGTCGCCCGGCTCGCCTTCCCAAATGATGGCCGTCTTGTCGGCCCGCGGCGTCGACAGGTGCGCATCGAGGCAATTGTAGGAGACGTTGGTCTGCCCCCCCCCAAACCACTGGGCGAAGGGCTCGTTCCATTCGAGCACCTTCTCGTACGGCTTGAACCAGTGCAGTTCGTGGGCGAACTGGTCCCAGAACCCCTCGAGGTCGGCGGCGGCCTCGTCCCACATTTTCTGGTACTGCTCCATAGAGCCAATTCGGGCCTTCTGCGAGAACTCCTCAGGTGGAGGGAATAGCCTCTCCTCCTTCATGACGGTTTCAAGTCCGGCGGATTTTTCCTCTGCCATTAGCGGTCTCCTAAAAACGGGTTGCTCGGGCGGGTTCGTGTCCCTCTTCGCGACATTGGCCCCAAAGAGAATCCGTCATTTTAGAGGATGCGCCGGTTGTGTCAACGAGACCCCCATACAAGCTGAATGGCCTGCGCCATACAGGGGGTCGGCGGTGCCGGAACCGCCTTGGGGGAAAGCCGCGCAACACCGGGCCGGCCTCGAGGTCGGGCCCCGCGGCCGACGCCCCGGCCCGCGGCGAAATGCAAACCTGGGCGGACACCCCTGGAAATCGCGTTTTCCCGTGTTACACTGGAAAGTTCCGGCGCGCCGAACGGCGGTGCGTCGCGAAGGCCTTCCTACCCGGACACTGGAACGCGCGCTGATGAGTAACGAACCGAGCGATGCGGCAAAGTCGCCCGACGCGCCCCAAGAGGATTTGCCGAGCCCCCCGGTGGAAAATCAGACGCCTGAAGCCGGCGGTGCCGCCGATGAGGCGGCGTCAGCCGAAACCCAGCGGCAGCGTATTCTGATCGGTTCGCAGCGCGACCCGGCGGCGTACCTCGCCGATCCGCGGCGGACGCGGGCGCCGGTGGTGGGCCCGGAAACGAAGCAGGCGCGGCGCCGCGGTCGCGACCGCGGCCCCCGGCGGGCCGCGGCGGCGGATGCGTCCAACCGGCCCGACACCGCAGAGGACCCGGCCGCGGGACAAGGGCAGCCGGCCACGGTCGGCCCGGTGCCCGCCGCGGACCGCCAACCGGTCGATGCCGAGCCGCCTCCGGTTACCTCGCCCCCGGCCGATTCGGCTCCCCTGACCGCCCCGGCCGCGTCACCCGCCCCTGCCGAGGACACACCTCCAACGCCGGAACGGTCTGCCCTGCCGCCGGAAGCTTCGGCGATGGATGCGGCCCCCGCGACGCACGAAGCTCCGGCGACGGAGCGGGTTCTCCCGCCCAATATCCGCGAGCCCCTGCCGGCCGATCTCGAGGCCGAATTGAACGAGGCGCTGGGCGGCGCCGCGGTGGAAACTTTCCTGGAGGAAGGCGACGCGGCGGCCACCCGCGGCGGACTCGAACCCGACTCGAAGCATACCGGTCGCGTGCTCGCGGTCCGCCGCGAAGACGTGTTCGTCGAACTGGGAAGCCGGGAGCAGGGCATCGCGTCGCTCCGGCAGTTCGCCGAGGCCCCCGAACCGGGCACTCCCGTCGAGGTGATCGTCCGCGGCTTCAACCGCGAGGACGGCTTTTACGAGTTGAACATCCCCGGCCAGGCCGAGGACGTGGCCGACTGGAGCGACCTTCGGGAAGGCATGGTGGTGACCGCGCAGATTACCGGCCACAACGCCGGGGGGTTGGAGTGCGAGGTGAACCACATTCGCGGATTCATTCCCGTAAGCCAAGTCTCCCTGCACCGCGTGGAGGGGCTGGAGCAATTCCTCGGGGAGCAGTGGACCTGCCTGGTGACCGAAGCGAACCCCCAGCGCGGCAACCTGGTGCTCAGCCGCCGAGCCATTCTGGAACGCGAGCGGGAGGAGGCGCGGCAGAAGCTGTTCGAGTCGCTGGCGCCGGGCCAGGTGTACGAGGGCGTGGTGCGAAAAATCCTCGATTTCGGCGCGTTCGTCGAACTCGACGACGGTGTGGACGGCCTGCTGCACATCAGCCAGCTTTCGTGGGGGCGGGTGGAGCATCCCCGCGACGTCCTGGCCGAGGGGCAGCGGATCAAGGTGAAGATCGAGAAGATCGACCCCGAAACCCGCAAAATCGGCCTCACCTACCGCGACCTGTTCGAGAACCCTTGGACCGACGCCGAAAAGCAGTATCCCGAGAACACCGTGGTGCGCGGAACCGTCACGAAGCTGATGGACTTCGGCGCGTTCGTCGAACTCGAGCCGGGCGTCGAGGGGCTCGTGCACATCTCCGAGCTGTCGCACAAGCACGTGTGGCGAGCCGGCGACGTGGTGCGCGAGGGCCAGGAAGTGGAAGCCCTAGTCCTGTCGGTCGATTCGCAGGCCGAACGGATCGGCCTTTCGATGAAGCAACTTGTCCAGCCGGAGCCGGTCAAGCAGGAGGCCGACGATGGCGATGCGGCGGCGGAACCGGAAAAATCGCGCAAGAGCCGCCAGCCGAGCCAACCACTCAAGGGCGGCTTGGGCCGCAGTTCCGGGGGCGCATCTTTTGGCCTGAAGTGGTAGCGCCTTTACCCTTTTCTTTCGCTAGAGGCGATGGTGGGACTCGCACCACTCGTCCCACCCTACCGCTCACTTCGGGCCGTTCGGCTCGCGTCCGCAGGAGGGACCGAACGAGCCGCCCGGCCCCGCGCTGTTGACGCCCAACTCCGCCCGAGTAAAATGGTGGGTTTTCCCGAGCCGCGAGCGGCTGCGCGGGCGCAGCCGTTTCGGGCCGCCTTCGGCTCCCTCCAGCCAGTCGCCGGAGCATCCCATGGAAGACGCCATCCAAAAAGCCGACATCCTCATCGAGGCCTTGCGCTGGATACGCGCGTTCCGCGGGAAGATTACCGTCGTCAAGCTCGGCGGCAGCGTGATGGACGACCCCCGGGCCATGAACCACTTGCTGCTCGACGTCGTGTTCATGGAAACCGTCCACATGCGACCGGTCATCGTGCATGGGGGCGGGGCGGCCATCAGCCGGGCCATGGCCGAATCGGGTATCGAGCCCCGGTTCGTCCACGGCCGCCGTTACACCGACGACGCCACCCTCGAAATCGTCCAGCGCGTCCTCGCCGGCGAGGTCAACGAAACCATCGCCCGGAAAATCAACGAACTCGGCGGCCGGGCCCAGGCGCTGAACTTCCGGACGACCAACGTCCTGGTCGGCGAACGCCTCCGAATGCCCGGCCCCAACGCCGAGTCGCTCGACCTCGGCCACGTCGGCACGGTCACCCGGGTCGACCGCAACACGATCGAAAACATGTGCCATGCAGGCATCGTGCCGGTCATCCCCTCGATGTGCGAAACGCCCGACGGCGAGCGGCTGAACGTCAACGCCGACACCGCCGCTACCGCCGTGGCGCAGGCTCTGCGGGCGGAGAAGCTCATGTATCTGAGCGACGTCAACGGCGTGCGACGCGACAAGGACGATCCCGACTCGCTGCTGCACTCGCTCGACGCCGCCGAGGCCGGAGCGATGATCGAAAACGGCACGATCAACGCGGGCATGATCCCCAAGGTGCAGGCGTGCCTCGAAACGCTCGACAAGGGCGTCCGCAAGGTGCACATTATCGACGGCCGGCTCCGACACTCCCTGCTGCTCGAAGTCTACACCAGCAAAGGGGTCGGAACCGAAATCGTCAAGGAAAGAGCATAAACGTTCCCATGGTGTCGGCTCATCGAGCCCAGGACTAGGAAGAGGTGGTGCAAGTGCCAACCGCAAGTTCGCAAGAGACGATCGCGCTGTTCGAGAAGTACGTGATTCCCAACTACGGCCGATTCCCCATCGCACTCGTCCGCGGCGAAGGCTCCTTCGTGTGGGACGCCGAGGGGAACCGCTACCTCGACCTGTTTCCCGGCTGGGGCTGCAACCTGCTCGGGCACTGCCCGCCAGCGGTGGTCGAGGCCGTGCGGGAGCAGCTCGGCCGGTTGATCCACGTACCGAACACCTGGTACACGGAGGCCCAGGGGCAATGGGCGCAGATGCTTTCGGAGCGGAGCTTCGGCGGGCAGGCGTTCTTCTGCAATTCCGGCACGGAAGCCGTCGAGGCCGCCATCAAGCTCGCCCGACTCCATACGCCCAAGCAGCGCTACAAAATCATTACCTTCGAAGGCGGGTTCCACGGCCGCACGCTCGGTTCCACCTCGGCCACCGCGCAGCCGAAATACCACGAGGGCCTCGGCCCGCTGGTGGCCGGCTTCGTCTACGCGCCCTACGGCGACCTCGACGCCGCGGCCGCTCTGATCGACGACGAGACGGCGGCCATCCTCATCGAACCTGTCCAGGGCGAGGGCGGCATCCGCATCCCGCCGGAAGGATTCCTCCAGGGACTGCGCAAACTGGCCGACGACCGCGGGCTGCTGTTGATCTTCGACGAGGTGCAGACCGGCTGCGGGCGGACCGGCAACTGGTTCGCCTACCAGGGCTTCGACGTGGTGCCCGATGTGATGACCCTGGCCAAGGCCCTCTGCGGCGGCATTGCCGGCGGGGCCATGCTCACCACCAAGGAAATCGCCCCCAGCCTGCGGCCCGGCATGCACGCGGCCACCTTCGGCGGCAACCCCATCGCCGCCCGCGCCGGAATCGCCACACTGGAGACCGTCGAGCGAGGGAACCTCCTCGGGGCCGCCGTAAAACTGGGCGACCTGTTCCGCGAGCGGTTGGGGGCCCTGCAAGAGGAATGCGAACTGGTGCGCGACGTCCGCGTTCGCGGGCTGATGATCGGCCTGGAACTGGTGGTCGAAGGCGCGGCCGTAGTCAAGGCGTGCATGGAACGCGGCCTGCTGGTCAACTGCACGCAAGGCACGGTCATCCGGCTGCTGCCGGCCCTGACCCTCACCGAAGAGCAGGCCCACGAAGGGTGCGACATCCTGGCCGACGTGATCCGGCAGCAGGCCGTGTCGGAGGAACAATCATGAAGCATCTGATGACCCTGGCCGATTTGACGTCCGCGGAAATCGACCACATATTCGCCATCACCGAAGACCTGAAGACCAAGTTCGCCAAGGGACTGCGAGAACCGTTGCTGCCCGGCCGCGTCATCGCGCTGTTGTTCGAGAAGCCCTCGCTGCGCACCCGCGTGAGCTTCGAGGCGGGCATCGGCCACCTGGGCGGTTCGGCCATGTTCCTGGGCGCCGACACGGGCTTCGGCAAGCGCGAAAGTCTGGCCGATTTCGGCCGCGTGCTCAGCCAATACGTCGACGCCATCGTCGTGCGCGCCTTCCGGCACGACACCGTATGCGAACTCGCCCGGCACGCCGCCTGCTGCGTCATCAACGGCCTGACCGACTTCGCCCACCCATGCCAGGCCATGGCCGACCTGTACACCATTCGCGAGTTGGCCGGCAAGCTCCAGGGGCGCACGCTCGGTTGGGTGGGCGACGCGAACAATGTGGCCCGAAGCCTGGCCGTCGGGTGCGGCAAGGTGGGTATGAACTTCGTAGCGGCCTCGCCCAAGGCGTACCAGTGGTCGGAGGAGCAGGTTGCCTGGATCACGCAGCAGGTGCCGGAACTGAACCTGACGATCACCACCGATCCGGGCGAAGCCGTGGCGGACGCCGTGGCGGTGTACACCGACGTTTGGGCGAGCATGGGGCAGGAGAAGGAGCGGCAGCAGCGCAAGCGCGACTTTGCCGACTACCAGGTGAACGCCCACCTGATGGCCCGCGCCCAGAAAGGCGCCATGTTCATGCACTGCCTGCCCGCCCGCCGCGGCGAGGAAGTGACCGACGAAGTGATCGACGGCCCGCAAAGCGTCGTCGTGCAGCAGGCCGCCAACCGCATGCACGCGCAGAAGGGCATCCTGGCGTGGATGCTGGGGAAAGCGAACTGACGTATTTGCCCGAGGCGGGTCACGAGAAGAAGCCCGGCAGGCCCACGGCCGAAAAGGCGTTTTCGAAATGGCGGATGTCGGGGCGCCGGCGTCCGTCGGGCCACACGACGCCGATGACGTCGAACCGCGCCGGCCGGTCAAACAGCCGGTGCCGCTTCAAATAGCCGACCGCCAGGCGCGTCAGCCGGCGCTGCTTGTTCAAATCGACTGATTCCTCCGGCCGGGTGGGTGCATCGCTTTGGCGGGTGCGCACCTCGACAAAGACGATCGTCTCGCCGTCGAGGGCGACGATGTCCAACTCGCCGCCTTTCCAGCCTTGCCCCCGCGCGATGATCTTATAGCCGCGGCGGCGGAGGTATCGGGCCGCCATGTCCTCGCCGCGCCGGCCAAGCGGCTTTTCGGGGAACCACTGCCGAACCCATCGGCCGATGCGCTGGCGAACGTTCATGGCAAGCGGCCCTCGCAAAATACTCATGATCATAGCGGTCGCGGGAAGATGTCCCGCAGGTTGAAACACCACGGAGTCGTAACCGTTCACGGGGGGGACTGTCCCAATTTTCGCGGCACACAGGGGAATATGCCCAATGAGTGAACCGTTCCGGCCGTGAAAATGGGAAGGTCCCCTTCACATGCAGCGGAGAAAACAGCCTGCGCCACCGACCCGTGATTGGTCCTCCGATCCCTCCCGCAAACTGCCGAAAATCGGCGTTTTTCACTAGTTTTTTAGGCTTTTCTGCGTGTTTAGCCATTCGGTAGGTAAACCCCGTATCCCCCTTTTTCCCCGCTGACAGGTGTCAGTGACACCCGGGGGTTCGGTGGC
>PWXP01000015.1 GCA_003561895.1 Planctomycetaceae bacterium
ACACTGCAATGGTAGCGGCCGCGGTGCGGCCGTCGGGCAGCCCTCCGTGGCGCGAGCCGGGTTGGGTCCTGCCAATCGCCTACGAGCCGGGCTGGTGAACCCGACCGGAGTACAAGTGTCCCGCCTGTTTTCCTACCATTTCCACGAGGAGAGAACTTATGGTGCAAGTGAGTCAACTGCGTTCCATGGTTGCCGCCTTGGCAATTTTTGCCATGACAGGATTGTTGTTCAGCCCGTTGATCGGCTGCGCCCCTCCGGAACCCCGGCCGGAGCCGGAAATTGAAGCCGTCGATCCGGACGAAGTACCGCCCCACGAACCGGTGGACGAACCGGTGGACGAACCGGTCGATGAACCGGTCGATGAACCGGTCGATGAACCCGTCGACGAACCCGTCGATGAGCCGGTGGATGAACCGGTGGACGAGCCGGTGGACGAGCCGGTGGATGAGCCGGTGGATGAGCCGGTGGACGAGGCCGTCGACTTCGACGCGTTGCCCATCGACGCGCCGGTTTCGGCGTACGCGCCGGCGGACATCCTGTTGGCGCAGGTCGACCACTTCATGGAACGGCTGGAAGAGTCGGTCTCGTCGCCCGACGAATACAACGACTTCGCGACGCGCTTTGCCCGCGACGCGAACACGATGATCGTCATTGCGCTGGCACTGGGGCTGCACGACGAGGACCACCCGCTGAAGGCGAACGCTTCGAGCATGCTTGAGGCGGCGCAGGCGCTGGCCGCCACCGACGAGTACGAGGCGGCGCAAGAAGGGGTGGCGAATCTGCAGACGGCGATTGCCGAGGGCGGCGACGGCTCCGACCTGGAGGGGACCAAGGTCGCTTCACTGCCGGAACTCATGGAACAGGTGCCGCTGATCAACACGAGCATCAACCGCCGGGTCCGCCGCCGGTTCGAACGGAACGTGGACGACATTGCGGGCGATGCCGCGGCCATTGCCGTCATTGCCCAGGGCACCCTGGCCAACGCCGACGACACCATCGCCCCGGACCGGGACGACGAGTGGGTGAAATACAGCATCGAGATGCGAAACGCGGCGGCCGAATTGCTTGCCGCGGCCCGGGCCGTCGATGAGGAAGCCGCGCAAGCCGCTTTCGACAAGCTTGGCCAGAGCTGCGACGACTGCCACGTCATCTTCCATCCGGAAGAGGTGAACTAGGCAAGCCATGCGGCATTCGCTTCTGCCAACCATCGTGCCTTGCGCGTTGGCCACGGTTGCCGTTGCGGCGCTGGTGGTTTGGGCGCGGGTGGAGCCGAGCCGCCGCAGCGAGTTGCGGGTGCCGGCGATGGACCGTCCGGCCGGGGTGGTGACGGACCGTCCGGCCCTGCCGTTGGAGGGCACGCTGGAGGTGTTCGACAGCCGCCCGGCGGACATCCCCGGCGCGTGGCCCTGGTTCCGGGGCGAGCGGCTCGACGGCATCGCCCACGATTCGCCGCCGCTCGCCCGAACCTGGCCGGCCGAAGGCCCGCCCCGCCTCTGGACCCTGGAGGTGGGCGAGGGCTACGCGGGCGCGGCCATTCGCGACGGCGCCGTGTACGTGCTCGACTACCTGCGCGACGAGCAGGCCGACGCGCTGCGCTGCCTGTCGCTGGCCGACGGCAGCGAGATCTGGCGCTACAGCTATCCGGTCGTGGTCAAACGCAACCACGGCATGTCGCGCACCGTGCCGACGATCAGCGACCGGTTTGCCGTCACCCTGGGGCCGAAATGCCATGCCCTGAGCGTCGACCCGCAAACCGGCGAGGAGCATTGGCTGATCGACGCGGTGGCCGATTTCGGCGCGACGGTTCCACTGTGGTACAACGGGCAATGCCCGCTGGTCGACGGCGATCGGGTCGTTATGGCGGTGGGCGGCGATGCGTTGCTGGTGGCGCTGGACGGCGCCACCGGCGAGGTGCTCTGGGAAAGCCCGAATCCGCGGGAGTGGGTCATTACCCACACCTCGATTGTGCCGATGGAGTTCGCCGGCCGGCGCATGTACGTCTATTGCGGGAAGGGCGGGGTGGCGGGCATCGACGCCGAGGACGGCACGTATCTGTGGGACTCGACCGACTGGCGCATCAGCATTGCCACCTGCCCCTCGCCGGTGGCGCTGCCCGAAGGACGCATTTTCTTCTCCGGCGGCTACAACGCCGGCGCGTTGATGATGCAGCTTGAGGAAAAAGGGGGGCGGATCGAGGCCGAGACTCTCTTCCGGCTCGGCCCGCGGCAGTTTGGTTCCACCCACCACACGCCCATCTTCCATGAGGGGTTCCTCTACGGCGTCCGCGAGGACGACAAGCAGTTCGTCTGCCTCGACATGGAGGGAAACGAGGTTTGGGCGAGCGGTTCGGCGAATCAATTCGGCCTGGGGCCGTACCTGAAGGCCGACGGGATGTTTTTCATCCTCGACGACCACGGCCGGCTGACCCTGGCCGAAGCCACCCCGGAGCAGTACCGGCCGTTGGCCGAAGCGCAGGTGCTCGACGGCCACGAATCGTGGGGCCCGATGGCAATGGCCGCCGGCCGGCTGATCCTCCGCGACATGACCACCATGATATGCCTCGATGTGCGCGAGGGCGCGGCAGACCCGTAGCCGTGCAACACTGATGTGGGATAGGCTTCCAGCCTGTCATCGTAAGTCGACAGGCTGGAAGCCTATCCCACGACGATGACAGGCTGGAAGCCTATCCCACGACGATGACAGGCTGGAAGCCTATCCCACGAAATTGGGCCACCGTAGTCGTTGTGATACAATAGAGGACCAACGGTATCCGAAGCCTCCGAAGCATCGCGCCCGCAAGTGTTTTCACAATGAACAAGTCCGCCAACCTTTCGATCTCGACGCTCTTGATCGGCGCGGTGGTAACCGTGGCGGTCGTGGTCGCGGCCGTGGCCGTTTGGGCCATCCGGCCCCACGGCGAGTTGGGCAGCGGCCTGCCCGGCACGTTCGGCTACAGCGTCGAGGAGTTCACCGACGTGCCTGCCGAGTGGCTCCGATGGCGCGAGGGATCGTCCATACCCGTCGATTTGGCCCAGCCGCGTGCCGTGGCGGTGGGGGCAAACGATGCGGTGTACGTCGCCGGCGACCGGGCGGTGGTCTCGTTCCACCCGGACGGGGAGTTGCTCGATCGGATCCAACTGGACGCCGAGCCCCGCCGCTTGGCCATCACCGGCGAGGACCACGCCCGGCCCGGGCTGATGTACGTCGTCTTCGACCGGCACGTGGAGGTGTATCGTTCCGACGGCACGCGCGACGCGTCGTGGCCGGCGCTCGAGCAAAGGGCGGCGCTGACCGGCATCGCGCTGGGCGGCGACGACGTGTTCCTCGCCGACGCCGGCCGGCGCGTCGTCCTGCGATGCGACCTCGACGGGAACGTCGTGGGCGAAATCGGCCGCCGCGACGAGCAGCGGGGCATCTTCGGGTTTGTCATCCCCAGCCCGTATTTCGACGTGGCCCTGGGGGCCGACGGGCTGCTGCGGGTGGTCAACCCCGGCCGGCACCGCATCGAGTACTACACGCAGGACGGCTATTTCGAGCAGCCGCTGGTCTGGGGAAGGCCGGGGGTGGCTATCGAGGGCTTCTGCGGCTGCTGCAACCCGGCCAGCATCGCGCTGTTGCCCGACGGCCGAACGGTCACGTCCGAGAAGGGAATTCCGCGCGTGAAGGTGTACACCGAGCAGGGCGACCTGCACAGCGTGGTGGCGGGCCCGGCCGACCTGGCGCCCGACGCCGCGGCCTTGGTGGAAACGCGCACCGACTACCGGCTTCGGCCCCCCATGGTCGCCGTGGACAGCCGCGCTCGCGTGCTGGTGCTCGATCCCGCGCTGGGCGCCGTTCGCGTTTTCGAGGAGATGGAGTAACCAACCATGCCCTTACCGGAATCGACAACCCCCCACCGCCGCGATTGGCTCCGCACGGCGGCCCGCGCCGTGGCGCTGGGGGCCCTGGGCGGGGGCGGCGCCCTGCTTCTAGCGCGTAACGGCCGCGTCGGCCCGGGCGGTTGCCCCGGCCAGTTGGCCTGCGCCGGCTGCCCGGTCCTGGCCCGCTGCACCTTGCCGCAGCGCCGCGGGCCGGAATGGGAGGAGTTCGACGATGAGTAATTCGCGCACAACGGGAAGCAGGCTGGACCGCCGCGCGTTCCTGGGCGACGTCGTCCGGGGGGCCGGTGTGGTGGGTCTCGGCGGCGGCGCCGCGGCGCTGGCCGCCGCGAAGGGCCAGGGCCGGGAACTCGTCTGGCAGATCGACCCGCACGCCTGTACCGCCTGCGGCAACTGCGCCACCTATTGCGTGCTCGGTGAATCGGCCGTCAAGTGCGTTCACAGCTACGGTATGTGCGGCTATTGCGAGTTGTGTACCGGATTCTTCGAGGCCGAACCCTTGGCGCTCGATACGGGCGCGGAGAACCAGCTATGCCCGACCGGGGCGATCCTCCGCGAGTTCATCGAAGACCCGTACTACGAGTATCACATCGACGAGTCGCTGTGCATCGGATGCGGCAAGTGCGTGAAGGGGTGCAGCGCGTTCGGCAACGCCTCGCTTTACCTGCAGGTGATGCACGACCGTTGCGAGAACTGCAACGAATGCGCGATTGCCGTCGCCTGCCCCTCGGAGGCGTTCCGCCGCGTGCCCGCCGATCGACCCTACCTGCTGAAGCACCAGGACCACGACGCGTGAGATCCCGCATGTCAAGGCGACCCCGCCTCTTTTCCGGCTTCCTCCGGCAATTCGCGTGCGCGCCGGGCTGCCTTGCCCGGCGATGGTGGACGACGGCCTGCTGCGCGCTGGGGGGCGCCGCCGCACTGGCGGCTGGGGTGGCGCAAGCGCGCGACATCGAGCGGTTTCCCCCGCCCGACTTCACCGACCATCAACTGCCGCCGACCATCGTGCCCGACCCGGCCGGCACGTGGGTGCAGTACCTCGCGCTGGCGGGGTTGCTCGTGGCGCTGGCGCTGGCCGCGCAGTTGGCGCTGCGAAGCCGCTCGCGGCGGGGACTACTGGCGTTGGGGGTCATCGCGCTGGCGGTGTTCGGGTTCTGGCGCGGCGGCTGCGTCTGCCCGATCGGCGCTACCCAGAACGTGGCACTGGCGGTGGCCGACGGGAGCTACTTGATTCCCCTGGCGGTGGTGGGCTTCTTCCTCCTGCCGCTGGTGTTCGCCCTGTTTTTCGGCCGGGTGTTCTGCGCGGCCGTCTGCCCGCTGGGCATGGTGCAGGAGTTGGTGGCGCTGCGGCCGGTGCAGGTACCCCGCTGGGTCGACGCCGGCCTGGGCACCCTCGCCTACATCTACCTGGGGCTGGCCGTGCTGCTGGCGGCTACCGGCGCGGGGTTCATCATCTGCCGCTACGACCCGTTCGTCGCCTTCTTCCGGCTGGGCGGCAGCCTGAACATGCTGATCGTCGGCGCGTGCTTTCTCGCGATGGGCGTTTTTGTGGGCAGGCCGTATTGCCGGT
The DNA here is from genome assembly GCA_003561895.1 of Planctomycetaceae bacterium. Classification (GTDB taxonomy): domain Bacteria; phylum Planctomycetota; class Planctomycetia; order Pirellulales; family Thermoguttaceae; genus PWXP01. Next base: position 5,449 of record PWXP01000015.1, read on the forward strand.
ACCTTTGCCCCTACGCCGTGCTGTTGCGATGGTGTTCGCGGCTGTCGCGCTGGCACGTGCAGATTCCGCCGGAGCAGTGCATCCAGTGCCGGCTGTGCGAAGAGTCCTGCCCGTACGGCGCAATCCGCGAGCCCACCGTGGCCCCGGCCCCCGCCGAGCGGCGTCGCGGCCGGTACCGGCTTGCCGGCTTGATGGCGCTGGCGCCGGTGCTTATCATTGTAGGTTGGGCGATGGGGCGCGGGCTGGACGCCCCCCTCGGCCGGCTGCACTTTACGGTGCGTTTGGCCGAGCGCCTCCACCAGGAGGAGACCGGCGCGGTGGAGGGCACGGTCGACATGACCGACGCCTTCCGGAACACGGGCCGCACGCCGGATGAACTGTACGTCCAGGCCCGGCAGGTCCTGGCCCGGATGCGATTCGGCGGCGGCCTGTTCGGTGGTTGGGTGGGGCTGGTGATCGGCGGCCAACTCCTCGCCCATTCCATTCGCCGCCGCCGCGACGAGTACCAGCCCGATCGCGGCGCCTGCGTGGCCTGCGGCCGATGCTTCTGGTACTGCCCGAGCGGGCACGAGAAGGCCTGACCGCGTGCAGCAGCGGAACCCCGAATACCCCACAGGACGCCACGATGACCGTCGAACAACTGATCGACGCCTTACGCCAATTCGACCCCCAGGCGAAAGTGCAGCTCGGGGTGAGTTGGCCGGACCGCGTTAGCGAGACGCACCGCAACCTTTGGGTGGGCGATTACGGCGAGGGACCGCAGATTAACGCCGCCATGGACTTCCGCGGCGTCCACGTGCACGTCGGCTGCACCTGGCAGCGGCCTCCCGGCCGGCGCCCCCCGCGGCGCCTGCACCTGGGCCACTACGAATCGCCCGAGGTGGCCGCCAAGGTCCACGACTTCTACGTGTTCCACAAACGTCTTGACGAGCCGCTCAACGACCCCGACTTCGACTACCAGCGCTGGATTCCCCCGCGCACCGTCGACGGCGAATACAACGAGCACGTCGCCGAGTTGCTCAAGGAAAAGCTGCTGGAGGAGTAACCAAGCTTCATTCGAATCTTCGACGGGCAGCATTGCCCGTTGGCCGTGAAACCCGAGGGAACTGGCCGTGAACTCAACGGAACTCTGTAGCACCAGAAGGAGGCACAGCATGGGCGCAACGGGCATGTTCGCCGGGAGGCTATTTCGGGTGGTCGCCGGGGCGTCGATCGTTTGGCTTGTCGCCGTCTACCCGGTCCGCGCCGAGACGGACACCCCGCCGCCCCCCGCGCCCCGGCTGTCGAAGGCGCAGTGGATTTGGGACCGGGCGCACACGGGCAACGAGGGGAAGTTCACCTGCTATTTGCGCAAGGCGTTCAAACTGCCCGGCAAGCCCACCTCGGGCGTCGCCCTGATGACGGTCGACAACAACTACGATTTCTACGTCAACGGCACGCTCGTCGGCTCCGACCACAACCCCGCCGGCACCGGGTGGGAGGTCGTCGAGCGGTACGACATCGGCCCGCTGCTGCGGGAGGGCAAGAATGTTGTGGCGGTCAAGGGCGTGAACTGGGGGGCGATGGGCGGGCTGGCGATGGCCGTCCGCATCCGCCACGACGGGCCCGGCGGCGAGGTCGAACTCCACTCCGACGACTCCTGGCGCATGACCGCCGCTCCGGCCGACCGCTTCGCCGAGCCCGACTTCGACGACCGCCACTGGCAGCCGGCCCACGTGCTCGGCGCGATGGGCATGCAGCCGTGGGGGATGCTCGCCGGCCACTATTCCCTGTTGCCCCGCAACGTGCGGCTGGGCCTCGAAGAGCCGGAAACCCGCACGCTCAGCCCGGCCGAAGCCGAGGAGTTGCTCGACGACGAGTGGCTGTACCAGGCCGCGGGGAAGCCGCCGGCCGAGCGCGCCGCCGAAGAGATCGGCTGGGCCCGCGAAATGGCCGCCCGATGGCAGGCGCTGCCCGAGCCGCCGGAGCTGAGCCGGGAGCTTGCCCGGCTCGAGGCGATCGAGGCGAAGCTGGCCGGTGTGCCGGCCGAATCGGCCGAGGCGCGGGCGTTGTACCTCGACGTGCGGCGCGTGAAGCGGCAGATCATGTTCGCCCACCCGGCCATCGACTTCTCCCAGCTCGTTTTCATCGACGTTCCCGAACGCTACCCGCACGAGTCGATGCACCGCTCGTATCCGCAGGCGCAGTTGA
>PWXP01000434.1 GCA_003561895.1 Planctomycetaceae bacterium
GCTGGGCGTCAACGCCGTCGAACTGATGCCGGTCCACCATCGCGTCGACGACAAGCACCTGGTCGACCAGGGGTTGGTGAACTACTGGGGCTACAACACGCTCGCGTTCTTCGCGCCCGAGGCGCGCTACGCGGCCGCCGGCCTGGGGGCCGAGTCGGTCCGCGAGTTCAAGCAAATGGTCCACGCGCTGCACGCCGCCGGAATCGAAGTGATCCTCGACGTGGTGTACAACCACACGGCCGAAGGGAACCACCTGGGGCCCACGCTCTCGCTGCGCGGCATCGACAACGCTTCGTACTACCGGCTGGTGGCCGAGGACCCGCGGTACTACGTGGATTACACCGGCTGCGGCAACACGCTGAACATGCTGCATCCCCGCGCCTTGCAGCTCATCATGGACAGCTTGCGTTACTGGGTGCTGGAAATGCACGTGGACGGCTTCCGCTTCGACCTGGCCAGCGCCCTGGCCCGCGAACTGCACGAGGTGGACAAGCTGGGCGCCTTCTTCGACATCATCCACCAGGACCCGGTCCTCTCGCAGGTGAAGCTCATCGCCGAGCCGTGGGATCTGGGCGAAGGGGGCTACCAGGTGGGCAACTTTCCGGTCGGGTGGAACGAGTGGAACGGCAAGTACCGCGATACGATCCGCCGGTTCTGGCGCGGCGACGGCAGCACGGCGCCCGAGTTCGCCACCCGCCTGTGCGGCAGCTCCGACCTGTACGAGCCCAGCAACCGCCGCCCGTACGCCAGCGTGAACTTCGTCACCGCCCACGACGGTTTTACCCTCCAGGACCTGGTCAGTTACAACGAGAAGCACAACGAGGCCAACGGCGAGGAGAACCGCGACGGCGAGTCGCACAACCTGAGTTGGAACTGCGGCGCCGAGGGGCCGACCGACGACCCCGGCATCATCGCCCTGCGCGAACGGCAAAAACGCAACTTCATGGCCACGCTCATGCTCTCGCAGGGCGTGCCGATGATCCGCGCCGGCGACGAGCTGAGCCACACGCAGCAGGGCAACAACAACGCCTACTGCCAGGACAACGAAATCTCCTGGCTCGATTGGGAACTGGACGACCGCAAGCAGCGGTTCCTCGACTTCGTGGTCAGGGCCGTCGCCCTGAAGCAGCAGCAGCCGGTGCTCCACCGCCCGAAGTTCTTCCAGGGACGCGCCATCCGCGGCACCGACGTCAAGGACATCGTCTGGCTCGACCCTTCCGGGCAGGAGATGACCGACGAGGGGTGGAACGCCGACTTCATGCGGGCCATCGGCATGCGGCTGGCCGGCGACGCGATTACCGAGGTCGATGAGCGGGGCGAGCGGTTGGCCGGTGATACGCTGCTCGTGCTGTTGAACACCGACGAGAACGACCTGGAGTTCGCCTTCTGGTCGCAACAGGGCGACGAGCAGTGGGAATTGCTGTTCGACACGGCCGAACCGCCGCCGGAGAAAACCACCTTCACCCAGGCCGACACGTTCCCGCTCCGCGGCCGCTCCTCGGCCGTGTTTCGCCTGGCCGGCCACGAGGAGACGGAAGCGTGACCGAGTGGCCCGTTCGCTTGCGGCTGAGCGCACCTTACGCCGAATCATCCACACCCACACGGAGGCACCGGCATCATGGAAGCAAACCCGCTCTGGTATAAGACGGCTATTATCTACCAGCTTCACGTCCGGGCGTTCTACGACTCGAACGCCGACGGCATCGGCGATTTCCGCGGCCTGACCCAGAAGCTCGATTACCTCCAGGACCTGGGCGTGACGGCCCTGTGGCTGCTGCCGTTTTACCCCTCGCCGCTGAAGGACGACGGGTACGACATTTCCGATTACCGCACCGTGCATCCGAACTACGGCGCGCTGCACGACTTCCGCGCGTTCCTGCGCGAAGCCCACCGCCGCGGGCTGCGCGTGATTACCGAACTGGTGCTCAACCACACGTCGGACCAGCACCCGTGGTTCCAGCGGGCCCGGCGAGCCGCGCCGGGCAGCCGCGAGCGCGACTTCTACGTGTGGAGCGACACCTCCGAGAAGTTCCCCCAGGCGCGCATCATCTTCCAGGACTTCGAGCCGTCGAACTGGTCGTGGGACCCGGTGGCCCGGGCGTACTATTGGCACCGCTTCTTCCACCATCAGCCCGACTTGAACTACGACAACCCCGAGGTCCGCAGGCAGATGGCGGCCGTGCTGGACCACTGGCTGCGGCTGGGGGTCGATGGGCTGCGGCTCGACGGCGTGCCCTACCTGTTCGAGCGCGAGGGCACCACCTGCGAGAACCTGCCGGAAACGCACGACTACCTGAAGCAGCTCCGCGCGCACATCGACGCGAAATTCACCGGGCGCATGCTCCTGGCCGAGGCCAACCAGTGGCCCGAGGACGCCGCCGCCTACTTCGGCGCCGGCGACGAATGCCACACGGCGTTCCATTTCCCCCTGATGCCGCGGATGTACCTGGCGCTGCAACTGGAGGACCGGTTCCCCATCATCGACATCCTGGAGCAAACGCCCGGCATTCCCGGCAACTGCCAGTGGATGCTCTTCCTGCGCAACCACGACGAGTTGACCCTGGAGATGGTGACCGAGCACGAGCGCGACATGATGTACCGCTTCTACGCGCGCGATCCTCAGGCGCGGCTGAACCTCGGCATCCGCCGGCGGCTGGCCCCCCTGCTGGGCAACGACCGGCGGAAGATCGAGCTGCTCACCGGCCTGCTGCTGTCGCTGCCGGGTACGCCGGTCATCTACTACGGCGACGAGATCGGCATGGGCGACAACATCTATCTGGGCGACCGCAACGGGGTGCGCACCCCCATGCAGTGGAGCGCCGACCGGAACGCCGGCTTCTCGCAGGCCAACCCGCAGCAGCTCTACCTGCCGCCGATCATCGACTACCAGTACCACTACGAGACGGTGAACGTGGAGACGCAGCGGGAAAGCCCCCATTCCCTGTTGGGCTGGATGCAGAACATCCTCCATTTGCGCCGCGAGATGCCGCCGCTGGCCGAAGGGGCGCTCGAGTTCCTGCACCCCGACAATCCCAAGGTGCTGGCCTTCCTGCGCCGGCACGAGCAGTCGTACGTGCTGGTGGTGGCGAACCTGTCGCGATTCGCGCAGTACGTGGAGCTGGACCTTTGCGCCCACCGCGAGAAGACGCCGGTCGAGGTATTCGGCGCGATCCGCTTTCCCTGCATCGGTGAACTGCCCTACCTGCTCACGCTCACCCCCTACGCCTTCTACTGGTTCGTGCTGGAGCCGGAAGGGGCTCGCGTCGACCACCTGGAAACGCGGTTCGACCTACCGGCGCTGGAAACGGCCGAACCGTGGTCCCGCGTCCTGCAACCGCCGGCCGCTCAGGCGTTGGAGCGGGCCCTTCCAGGCTATCTCGTTGCGCGCCCGTGGCACCGCCGCCGGGCCGCCGGGGTGAAAACGGCCAAGGTGCGCGACGTCGTCTCCCTGGGCCGGACGAGCGAAGGGGCGCAAATCGAGCTGGCGGTCGTCCGCGTGCAATACGAGGACGGGCAGGACGCGAGCTACCTCATCCCGATGGACTTCACCGCCGAAAGCCTGGCCGCGGAAACCGACGCCGCCTCCTCCGAGCGGACCATCGCCCGGCTGACCGTCGAGCACAACGGGTTCAACGAGACGGGCATTCTGGCCGACGCGTTCGGCGAGCCGGCCTTCTGCGAGCTGCTCCTGGAGGCGGTGGCGGCGCGGCGCAAGCTCCCGGGCCGGCACGGAACCCTCATCGCCCGGCCCACCACCGCCTACCGCCGCATTCGCGGCGAGCCGGAGGCCGTGCTGCACGTCCACCAGCGGCGGGAAGAACAGAGCAACAGCGTGGTGGCCTACGGCGACCGTTTCCTGCTGAAGCTGTTCCGGCGCATCGAAGAGGGCGTGCACCCGGAACTGGAAATGGGCATCTACCTGACCGAAACGGCCGAGTTCGCGCACATCGCCCCGGTCGCCGGTGCGGTCGAGTATCGCAGGGCGGACGGCCATACGATGACCGTGGGGATGCTCCAGGGCTTTGTCGAGCACCGGCACACGGCCTGGGACAATGCGCTCGACACGTTGGAGTCGTTCCTGCAGGCCGTCTCGGTGGAACCGCCGATGGTGCTGCCCGAAAACGAGGCCCCCGGCAAGCGGACCGCTACGGAACTGGCGACCCAGCCGCTCCCGAAGCCGGCCGAGCGGGTTTTGGGCCGCTACCTCGAATCGGTCCACCTGCTGGGCCGGCGGACCGCGGAACTGCACCGGGCGCTGGCGGCGAGCGACGCGCCCGCCTTCCGGCCCGAGCCCTTGCTGCCATTTCACCAGAGGGCTCTCTACCAGTCGGCGCGGAGTGCACTGGGACGGGCGCTGCGCACGCTGCACGCGCGCCTTCCGGAACTGCCCGCCGAACTTCACGAACCCGGCCGGCGGCTGCTCGAACTTGGCAGCAGGCGGCTGACCGCACTGCGGGACAGTTTGCAGCAGAACCTGACCGCCCAGCGCATCCGATGCCACGGCAACTACGGGCTCGACGAGGTGCTGTGCCAGGCCGACGACTTCGTCATCATCGACTTCGAGGGCGACCCCGACCTCTCGATCGCCCAGCGCCGCGCGAAGGCGTCGCCGCTGCGCGACGTGGCCGGCATGCTGTGGTCTGTCGACCGGGCGGCGCGGTGCGGCCTCCGCGAATACTGCGCAGTGACGGAAGTCGACGCCCCGGAACTCGCCCGGTTGATTGCATGGCTCGACTTCTGGCGCGCGTGGACCGGGGCCGAGTTCGTCCGCGCCTACCTGGCCTCCATGACGTCCTCGCCGGTGCTTCCACGCCCGGCTCAAGCCGTCCAGGCGCTGCTCGACCTGTACTTCGCCGAACGGTGCGCGACCGTGCTGGACCACGAGTTGGAAAATCGCCCGAGCGAAGCGCTGCTTTCCATTCGTCAAATGCAGACCTTCCTGGAAACCGCCCATCCGGCCAAGGAGTAACACGCGCCATGGCACACAACGCCTTGCAGGCACTGGCCCGAGTGTACGGCATCTACACCACGTATGAGGATGTCTGGAAAAGTCTTCGGCGCCCGTCCCAGGAATCCATCCTGCGAACGTTGCAGCTTTTGGGCGCGCCGCTGGCGCGGCCCGGCGACGCGGCCGGCGCCGTCCGCAGCCGCCGGCAGGAACTGTGGCGCGAGTGGCTCGAGCCGGTCGTCGTCGCGTGGGACGGGCAGTTGCCCGGCGTGAACGTTCGGCTCCCCGACGCGCTGCAGAACGAGCGTTACCGGGGCCGCATCGAACTGGAAGACGGCGGTACCGTGGAGTTCGAGGGGCGCGCGGCCGACCTGCCCGTCGGCAGCCGGTCCGAAGTCGAGGGGGGGGGCTACACGCGCCGGCGCATGGCGGTCCCCTCCGCACTGCCGTATGGTTACCACCGGCTCCATCTCGCCGTCGGCAGCCGGCAGGCCGAGAGCCTGGTCATCGCGGCCCCAACCCGAGCCTACAGCGATGCGGGCAGTGGTGTGAGCGGCGGTCCTTCTCCGCACCGGCCCGCGGCCCGCTCGACCGAAGAACGCCGGGACCCGCTTGCGGCTGCCGGGCAGCAGCGTCTCTGGGGTGTGTTCCTGCCGCTGTACGCCTTGCACCGGCAGTCGAGCGCCGGGGCCGGCGACTTCTCCGACCTCGAAGCGCTGATGGAATGGACGGCCGCCCGCGGGGGGAACCTGGTGGCCACCCTCCCGTTGCTCGCCACCCTGTGGGAGTTGACCGAGGACCCCAGCCCGTACAACCCCGCCACGCGGCTGTTCTGGAACGAGTTCTACCTCGACCCGCGGCGGATTCCCGGGATCGAAGCCTGCCCGGCGGCGCGGGAGCAACTGCAAGCGCTCTCCTCGGCGGCCACACAGCCCAGGGGAGCGGGGGCGGACCTGGTCGACTACGCGGGGCAACTGGCCGTCAAGCGCCGCGCACTCGAAGCCCTGGCGGCCGAGTTCTTCGCCCGGCCTTCCTCTGCCTGCGAGGCCCTCGTGCAGTATTGCCGGCAGAACCCCGAGTTGGAGCCGTTCGCCCGCTTCCGCGCGGTCGGCGAGCGGCAAGGCCGCCCCTGGCCGCAGTGGCCCGAACCGCTCCGCAGCGGCACCGTCACCGCGGCCGACTACGACGAGGACGTCTTCCGCTATCACCTTTTCACCCAGTGGCAGGTGGAGCAGCAGCTTGAGGCCCTGACCGGGCACGCGCGGCAGTTGAACCTGCTCTGGTATCTCGACGTCCCCCTGGGCGTCAACGGCGACGGATACGACGTGTGGCGGGAGCCGGAACTGTTCGTGCGCGAGGCGTCGGGCGGGGCGCCGCCCGACTCGTTCTTCACCAAGGGGCAGAACTGGGGCTTTCCGCCCTTCCAGCCCCATGCGCTGCGCCGCCAGGAATACGGCTATTTCATCCGCGCCTTGCGGAACCACCTCCGGCACGCCCGGGTGCTGCGCCTCGACCACGTCATGGGACTCTACCGCCTGTACTGGATTCCGCACGGCTTTCCGTCGTCCGACGGGACGTACGTCCGCTATCGGATGGACGAATTGTGCGCTATCCTCACCCTCGAATCGCACCGGTTCGGCGCCCGGATCGTCGGCGAGAACCTCGGCACCGTCCCGCCGGCGGTCGACGAGGCGATGCTGCGGCACGGGCTCGACGACATGTACGTGCTCCAGTACGAAACCAACCCGGAAAAAGGCCCGGCGCTGCGCCCTCCTGGCCGCACCTCGGTGGCCAGCGTGAACACGCACGACATGCCGCAGTTCGCCGCCTACTGGCAGGGGCTCGACATCGACGACCGCCTAGAACTCGGTCTCTTCACGCCCGACGAGGCCGAGGCGGAGCGAGCCCGGCGGGCGGAACTGCGGACGCAACTGGTGGCCTTTCTGCAGGCCGAACGCCTGCTCGACTCCGGCGCAGCCGTTCAAGGGGGACTGTACCCCTCGCACGTGGCGGACAAGCCCGTCTGCGACAACTCGCGTGAACCATCGCCGTCGGACGCCCCGGAGTTGCTTGAAGTACTCGAAGCCTGCCAAGCCTACCTGGCCAAGAGCCCGGCGCGGATCGTGCAGGTGAACCTCGAAGACCTGTGGGCCGAGACCGAGCCGCAGAACCGGCCCGGTACCTACCGCGAGCATCCCAACTGGCAGCGCCGCGCCCGGTATCCGCTCGAAACGTTCCGCGACATGCCGGCCGTCGAGCGAATTCTCGCCACGGTCGACCGGCTGCGGCAGGAGGCGGAGGCGGAAGAAGGAGGTTCTGAAGCGTAGGTGTGTTTGGCGACAGGCGAGGTCGGGGTGAGGAAGCCCGGCGAAAGGCGAGTAAGGCTGGAGGGCGCGAAGCGAGACAACCTCGCTGGATAGCGCTCAGCGTCCGTATAGAGGGCATGGAGGGGGAATCAGGAGCGGGCCATCATTGACGCAAGCGCACATGGAGCGATGCAAACTGCTCCCGTTCCGCTATGGCCGTTACGCAAGAAGCGATGGCGCCACGGTCGTTCCCGCGCTGGCAGTCCAACGCCAGCAACAACAGGCTGCCGAGCGTCTCCTGCAGCGGCTCGAAGAGGTCCAGGTGCACGACCTGACCCTCCACTACTGCGCGGAACACTCCCACGTGGTCTTGCCGGGCGTCC
>PWXP01000209.1 GCA_003561895.1 Planctomycetaceae bacterium
TGGAGTTCACGCTTTAGCGTGCGAACCACCGTTGGAGTTCACGCTTTAGCGTGCGAACCACCGTTGGAGTTCACGCTTTAGCGTGCGAACCACCGCTGGAGTTCACGCTTTAGCGTGCGAACCACCGTTGGAGTTCACGCTTTAGCGTGCGAACCAAGCGTGTGCGATTTCCCGCACGCTGAAGCGTGAACTCCAACAGGGCGAGCGGCGTAGGGCGTCGCGCACTAATGCATACCGGAGTGAAGACACGTGCCGAATCAGCAGAAAAAGGACTTCCCCCAACTCACCTGGGACGACCGGCTCGAGGCCGATTGGCGGCGGCTGCTGACCCTGGCCCTGGCCGAGGACCTGGGCGACACCTCGGGCAACGGCCCCCGGGGCGACGTGACCACCTCGGCCGTGGCGCCGCCGGAGGCGGCCGGGCGCACGGCGATTGTCGCCCGGCAAGCGGGGGTGGTGGCGGGCCTGCCGGCGGTGGGCACGACGCTTCAGCAGGTGGACGCCGCTTTGACGTTCCGCGCGGCGGCGGCCGACGGCGACCGGGTGACCCCCGGCGCGGAAGTTGGGCGAATCAAGGGCCCCGCCGCGGCCATCCTGACGGTCGAACGGCTGCTGCTGAACCTGTTGGGACACCTCAGCGGCATCGCCACACTTACCCGGCGGTACGTCGATGCAATCGCCGGCACGGGCGCGCGCATCTACGACACCCGCAAAACCACCCCCGGCTGGCGACGGCTCGAAAAGTACGCGGTCCGCTGCGGCGGCGGCTACAACCACCGCGAGGCGCTGTTCGCCGCCGTGCTGATCAAGGACAACCACCTGGCGCTGGGCGCTGAGTCGGAGGGGTCCGGCGTGCGCTTCTCGCCGGCCGAGGCGGTCGGCCGCGCTCGCCGCTGGTTGGAACAGCAGCACGGTGCGGCCGGCGAGTGGATCGTCGAGATCGAGGTCGACACGCTCGAACAACTCGAAGCAGTGCTTCCGGCCGGGCCGGACATTGTACTGCTGGACAACATGGTCCCGCCCACGCTGCGCGAAGCCGTAGCCTTGCGGGATCGGGTTCGCCCGGAGATCGAACTGGAGGCCTCCGGCGGCGTCGAGTTGGGCGTGGTGCGGGCGATTGCCCTTTCGGGCGTCGAGCGGATCAGCATCGGCGCTCTGACGCATTCGGCCCCGGCGCTTGACCTGGGGCTCGATATGGGTCGCGGTGGCGTGCGCCCTTAAGCTGCGCAAGCCGCCGCCGAGGCTGATTAGCTGATTAGCTGATTTGGACCCCGTCCCCTGACAATGGGCCGGCAAAAGTGATCGATGCATCATAGCAGGGGCTTGCCTGCCCCTATCCGCTCCCTCCCGGCGGCCGCCTCTGGCCATCCACAACAGAACCGGAGTAAAACCTCCCGACCCATCACAACATCCGAGCACCGATGTGCACGCATTCGAACTCGTCAATGACGAAGCTTGTATCCAGCCCGTGGGTCATCCCCGACCCTCCAACATTTCGGTATACCACTCGCTGCGGGTGCCAATAGGTTGCAGCATCTGCCCCAAGTCCAGTGGGTCAAGGTCCAGGGCACTTTGCCCCTTGCCCTGGAGCTTTTCCAACCTGGTCCGGCGGACGAACTGCTCCAATTCGGCAAGTTCTTCGGCGGAAAACCGGACCACGGCGGCTTCTACATCGGCAAGTGTGCTCATGTTTCCAGTATACAGGGCCCGCCTCGCTTCGGCAATGCCCTCGAGGAAAAGGGATGATCGTGCTAACGGTAAACCGTGCGGCCAAAGCCGGCACCCCAATGGAGCAGGTCGCCGCGAGGGCTGCAAGGATTACCCCCGCCGCGGCAACGAACTACGAGAGGGTGCCTATAGGCAAAGTTCGCCGAAATGCTGTCGAACGCGGGGGGGCTGTGGGCCCAATCCGGAGGCGGCGCGGCGCTGGTTTATTCAGGGTGTCGTTACCCGTCAATTCAAGCTACTCGAGGAGGTAAAGCATGAGGATGCGTAAACGATTGGGTTCCGGTCTGGGACTCTGGCTGGTTGGGGTGGCTCTGGTGGGCCTCGCGGGCTCGCTGGTGGCGGCGAACCTGCCCGAGACGGCGCCGGGAAGGGCTCCCGTCGAACGCGATGTGGCGGTCGATGCGGCACGGGCACTGTCGCAAGCCTTCCGAAACGCGGCTAGCGACGTGTTGCCTTCGGTGGTGACGGTACAAACGGTGCCGCAGGTGGCCGAACGCGTGGAACCTGACCGGCAGGACGGCGACGCCGAGCCGCCCGGCTTGCCGTTCCGGGGAACGCCGTTCGGCGACATGTTCCGGGACCATCCGGAACTGCGCCGGTTCTTCGAGGAGATGCCCAGGCAAGTGCCGCCGAGGGGAGCACCGCCGGGGCGCCGGCCGGGGGGGCTTGGATCGGGGGTGATCATCGACAGCGAAGGCATCATCCTGACCAACAACCACGTTGTGGCCGGAGCGAGCAAGGTGTCCATCCAACTGCAAGACGGCCGGGAGTTCGAAGCCGTGGAAATCCACCGCGATCCGCGGACCGACCTGGCCGTGCTCCGAATCGACGGCGCCGAGAACCTCACCCCGGCGAAACTCGGCGACAGCGACGTGGCCGAGGTGGGCGACTGGGTTCTGGCCCTCGGGCAACCGTTCGGACTCCAGGGTACGGTGACCTCCGGGATCATCAGCGCGAAGGGTCGCGGGCTTGGAATCGCGGAACGTGAGGACTTCATCCAGACCGACGCGGCCATTAATCCCGGAAACAGCGGCGGCCCCCTGGTCAACCTCGATGGCGAGGTGATTGGCATCAATACGGCCATTTCGTCTCGCAGCGGGGGACACCAAGGCGTCGGCTTCGCCGTTCCGGCCAATCTCGCCAAGTGGGTGGCCGAGCAGTTAATCGAGACGGGCGCCGTGCGGCGCGCGTCCCTCGGCGTGGTCATCCAGCCGGTTACGCATGAATTGGCCCAACATTTGGGGGTTGAAGCCCGCCAAGGCGTGCTGATTACCGACGTGATGCCCGATACCCCCGGGGAGAAGGCGGGTTTGAAGGAGGGGGACGTGGTAGTGAAATTTGCCGGCCGGAAGATGACCAAGCCCCTCGAATTGCAGGGGGCCGTCGAGCGCGTGGAAATCGGCAGCGAGCAGCCGATGGTCGTCGTGCGCGACGGGGAGCGGCGGGAATTGACCGTCGTAGTCGATGAACAGCCGGCCGACTTCGGCCGTACATCAATTAGGCCCGGGGAACCCGGCGAAGATGCGAAGCCCGAGCCGTCGCGGTTCGAAAAGCTGGGAATCCAGGTTGAGAATCTGACCGAGGAGGTGGCCGAGCACCTGGGGCTTTCCGGCCATGAGGGCGTGGTGATTACGGCGGTGGAGCGTGGCAGTCCGGCGGCGGTGGCCGGCTTGGCGACGGGAGTGTTGGTTACCCACGTCGACCGGGTTGCGGTGGCCGACGTGGCCGCATTTCGCGAGGCCGTCGAGGCGGCGTCTGCCGAACAGGGTATTTTGCTTCGTGTCCGCGACCGGCGCGGGGCGAGGTTTATCGTGGTCAGGCCGCGTGATTAGGCGGCGGAGCCCCTCGTAGCGGCGGAAAGCAGGGACACTGCGGGGGGGCTCGCCTTCCACGAGGGGCGAGACCATTTTTTGGTAACCGATCACGGCGGACTGTCCCAATTTTCGCGGCGGTGGCGGTATCCCTCGCCGATAACGCTATTTCGCCGCGAAAATGGGACCGTCCCCCTTCGGCCGGTAAGGGGACCAGTCGCCGTGTCCGGCCCGTGAACGGTTACATGTTTTGGAGGATTTTATGGGGGAAACGGTATCCGATACGGTACATGTCTATCTGACCCAAATGGGCCGTATCAAGCTACTCACCGCGGCGGAAGAACGCGCCATTGGCCGCCGCATTTCCGAATCGCGCGGCCGCTATCGGCAACGGTTGTTTGCAACCGATCTGGCCCTTCAGACGGCGGCCGACACGCTGGAGCAGATCTGCAACGGCGCCTGCCGAATCGAGCGCATGCTCGAAGCGCCCGCCGGGTCCATTCGTGCGCGGCAGCGTCTGGTGGCCATGATGCGGACCAATCTGCCGACCATCCGGAACCTGATCGCCGCGAACGAGGCCGATTTCCGGAAGTCGCTGGACAAGCGCCGCGCGTGGTCGAGCCGCTTCGCCGCGTGCCGGCGGATCGTCGCGCGGCGCCGCAAGACGACGGCGCTGCTGGAGGAAACGCCGCTCCGGCGGGCCGTCCTCGACCAGGTGCGGGAACAACTCAAGCAGGTCGCCCGGCGCATGGAGTCGCTCAGCGCGACGTTCGATCGCAACGGCCACGACGGCAGTTCCGCCCCGGACCGGCGGCAGCTTCGCCGCGACTTGAACCACCTGATGCGCACGACGCGCGAGACGCCGGCCAGCCTCCGCCGGTACGTCAAGCGGATGGACGAAAGCCGCCGCCACCACGAGCAGGCGCGGCGGGAACTGTCGGCCGCCAACCTGCGGCTGGTCGTGTCGATCGCCAAACGCTACCGGAATCGCGGCATGAGTTTCCTGGACCTGATCCAGGAGGGGAATACGGGTTTGATGCGGGCGGTGGACAAGTTCGAGTACGAGCGGGGCTTCAAGTTCGCCACCTACGCCACTTGGTGGATTCGGCAGGCGATTACCCGCGCCATCGCCGATCAGTGCCGGACCATCCGCGTGCCGGTTCACATGCTCGGGGTCATGGACCAGGTGCGCGACGCGCACCAGGACTTCATCGAGATGTACCAGCGCGAACCGAGCGAGGAGGAGACGGCCCACGCGGCGGGGGTGCCCCTGGAGAAAGCCCGCCTGGCGATGAGGATGACCCATCGACCCCTGTCGCTCGACGAGCCGGTGGGCGATTTCCGCGACATGTGCCTCGGCGAGCTTCTGCCGGAGCACCGCGCGCAGGTCGACGGTTTCGACGTCGACCAGAAGGCGCTGCGCGGCCGGCTGGAAGAAGCGCTAAGCCGGCTGAACTACCGGGAGCGCGAGGTCCTTCGAATGCGCTACGGGCTGGCCGACGGGTACGTGTACACAATGGAGATGATCGGCCAGGTATTCTCGGTTTCCCGCGAACGCGTTCGGCAGATCGAGAGCGAGGCGCTCGACAAGCTGAAGGGCCCCGATTGCGCGCAGACGTTGACCGGGTTTCTCGACGCGCCGATCTGAGGCGTTATCAACCGCAGGGAGATCCGCGCCCGTGGAGGCTCTCCGGCACATTCCCGCCTACAACCGGCTACTCGACTTGCTCGCCGAAGGGGGCGGTCTCATTTTCGCGGCGAAAAAGCGTTGTCCCGGACGAATGCCTTCTCCGCCGCGAAAGTTGGTAACCGTTCACCGGGCGGCGCGGGCTGTTTTCTCCGCTCAATGCGAAGGGGACCGTCCCCCTGTGAACGGTTACGAAAGTTGGGACCGTCTTCCGTGAGCGGTTACCGCTTCCGCGGCGTGCGGCGGCGTTCGGCGCGCTGCTCGAGTTTCCCCCGCGCCCTTGGCATGGAGGGGCGCGGTGTGCTAGAATACGTTTCTCAACTCAAGGTGACACAATTGACAGAACTCTCGGTAAGCTCGGCCGGCATGCGGCTTGTGAAACGGATGGTGGGCAATCCTCCAATGAGCATTGCGCAACTGATGGAAGCGACCGGTGTTACGCGAACCGCCGTGACCGAGCAACTGGGAGAACTCATGGGCGGCGGCTTCGTCGAGCGGCGCTTGGAGCGCTTGCCCGGCCGGGGGCGGCCCCATCACCTGTACACGGCCACCCATGCCGCCTTGCTCCTGCTGTTCCCCGGCGCCCAGCAACTCGTGGTGCCCGCCATGTGGACGGCCATCGAGGAGGCGGGCGGCGAGCCGCTGACCCGCCGCGTGATGATCCGCGTGGCCCACCAACTCGCCCGGCATTACCGGAACCGCATCCGCGGGAGGAGCCCCCGGAAGCGGCTCGAGCAGATCAGCGCGGTCCTGCGAGAAGAGGGCGCGCTGGTCGAGACGGTCGTGGAGGACGGCAGGCTCGTGTTGCGAAAGCGGAGCTGCCCGTTCATCAGCATGCTCGACGACAAGCGGGCCGTGTGCTGCATCGACGAAGAGATGCTCTCGGCCGTGGTGGGGCAACCGGTGCGCCGCATCGCGTACCGCCACGAGGGCGACCCCTGTTGCTCGTTCGAATTGGCCAACGGACGGCGATGAAGGGCACGCGGCGCCACCCGCACGACGAACCATGATAAAACGCCCTTCGCAATGGACGGTACGCCCGGCCCTTCTGGGAGGCCTGCTCGCTGTCGGCGCCGCCGCGGCCGTGTTCGTCGACTGGTGGGTGGTCCTGCCCGAAAATCCCCCGGCCACCTACGTGGGCAGCGATGTCTGCCGCGAGTGCCACGAGGAACAGTACCAGCAGTGGCTGGGCTCCGACCACCACCTGGCCATGGACTGGGCCACGCCCCATTCGGTTCTGGGCGACTTCGAGGACCACGAATTCATCCGCATGCCCTTCCAGGAGTTTCCCGGCCTCCTGAGCGACGAGGCCCTCCGCACACTGCTGGAGCACACCGACGCCGAGCCGTGGGCGGTGGCCATGGCGACGGCCGAAGCCGAACTGCGCGACGCCCTGCTGGGGGCCATGCCCGGCGAAACGGCCGACGCGGTGCGCGAGGCGATGGCCGACCGGGCGCAGGTGCGGCCGTGCGAGGCCGTCGAAGCCCGCTACCGGCTGGGGCAGGCGGCCGCCCGCCTGGTCGCTACCGGCGACATCGAGGCGCCCGGCGCCCTGCGGTCGCGCCTGTGGCGCGAGGGCGACCGGTTCTTCGTGAAGACCGACGGACCGGACGGCAAGGACCAGGTGTTCCCTATCAAGTACACGTTCGGCGTCCGCCCGCTGCAGCAGTATCTGGTGCCGATGGAGGGCGGACGGCTCCAATGCCTCCCCATCGCGTGGGACACCGAGGAGGACGAGTGGTTCCACCTGTACCCCGACGAGCCGATTCCCCACAACGACGTGTTGCACTGGACCCGCCCGCTGCAGAACTGGAACTACATGTGCGCCGACTGCCATTCGACCAATCTGCAGAAGAACTACGACGTGGCGACCGATACCTACCGCACGACGTTCTCCGAAATCAACGTAAGCTGCGAGGCGTGCCACGGCCCGGGCAGCATCCACACCCAGTTGTCCGAGGCGAACAGCCTGTTTTGGGACCGGCGTCGCGGCTACGGACTGCCGGAGCTGAGCAGCGAGGACGCCGACGTGGAGATCGAAAGCTGCGCCCCCTGCCACGCCCGGCGTCGGGTGATCTATCCGGGCTTCCAGCCCGGCAAAAGGTTCCTCGACTACTACATGCCCGAACTGCTCGACACCGACCTGTATTACGCCGACGGGCAGATCCTCGACGAAAACTTCGAATACAGCTCGTTCGTTCAAAGCGTGATGTACCGCGAGGGCGTCCGATGCACCGACTGCCACAACCCGTGGACCACCGAGTTGAAATACGAGGACAACCGGCTTTGCGGGCAGTGCCACGTGGCGGCGCAGTACGACACGCCGGCGCACCACTTCCACCCCGACTCGACCCAGCCGGGCACGCTGTGTGTGGAATGCCACATGCCGCACACCA